>CAZMZV010000021.1:0-27366 GCA_964570975.1 uncultured Methanotrichaceae archaeon
CATACAAAAGCTTTCATCTTTTTGGCACGCCTCTTATCTCGCATGTGGGGCTTTCATGATAACTTCTTGATGATGCTGGGTGGTAGAGATGGTTGAGGCCTTTGTTGAGACCGAGACGTGCAGGACGAAATGCAGATGGGTGGCAAAGATATTCCGCGAGTTCAACCGTCCAAGGGCGACTTTGAGATCTCTCTTCTATCATGCTTTGCGTAGGGCGGAATCCGATTATCCTATCTGCGGTGGGTTTGTGGGCGAGATACGGGCGACAAGGCCCTTCGAGGAGAGCGATGGTGATAAGCTGAAAAAATGGGCGAGACTGGCTGCGGAGTTGGGGTACATTCCGCACGATGCTCTTTTGGAGGAGGTGGAGGGGATAAAGATGTGGACTCCAGATTTCGAAGCTGCTCCTCATACTGAGCTTTGGTTGAATCGATCCTCACTCAGCCAGTTGATCTGGCCGGTGTGCAAGAAGCACGGAATCGCATTAGTATCGATAAGTGGAACCCAACTTGAAGATGCTATTGCAGATCTACTCAGCAGAGTCGGTGATAGTTATGCGGTTGTTCTATGCATGACAGATCTGAGTCCTGCAGCTCTGTCATTTGCAAGAGAGCTAGAAGAAGCCGTCTCTGCGAGAAATAAGAGGATAAAAGTGAAGCGTATCGCCTTGACGCCAGAGCAGGTTGTGAGAATGAAAGTGCCGATGGTCAGAGCTAATATACGAAAGGAGCATAAGGCCTACATGGATATGCTGCGAAGGGCAGGACTCGAAGGTCACATGATTGCGGAGCTCGATGCGATCGAGGTTATCCATCCAGGTGGCATAGCCGGGTTTCTAGAGGAGCTCATATCAGAGCACGTCGATGGCGAACGTTTCTCGTGACTTCATCTCCTGCCTGAAGAGCAACATCTTCGTTACCCCTATAATATCGAATGAGCTCGGCAATACCTCTTTCAAGATCATATTCTGCCTCGAAGTTGAGGATCTTTTTGGCCTTTGAAGTGTCAGCTCTCGTATGCTTTACGTAATTGGCTATTGGATTATCGACGTACTTCGGCTTCAAATTCAATCCAAGTTTTCTGTTCAGCACCTCTATCACATGATTGAAGCTGTACGCTCTACCAGTGCCGATGTTGAGAACTCCATGGTAATCGGACTCCATGGCCATCTGGAGCGCTCTGACGGCATCCGTTACGTATAAGAAATCCCTTGTCTGCGAGCCGTCCCCATATATCACAGGGGTTTCACACCTCATCATGCACCAGAGAAACTGGGTTATCACATTCGCGTACGTCCCCTTCGACTCCTCATTAGGACCATAGACGGAGAAGAATCGCATGCCGACAGAGCTTATCCCGAATAGATTTCTGTAGAGATCGGCAAGCCTTTCCATCGCAAGTCTGGCCTCTGTGTAATAGTCCGTAGCGGCGATGGCCATATCCTCGCGATGCGGTGGCTCCAATCCATTGTAGAGGGATGATGTTGATGCATAAACAACTCTGGAGCCACATCTCCTTGCAAGCTCCATCACAGCGATGAATCCGTTTATCGCCTCGCCAACTAGAAAAGGGTCCCTCTTGTACATAGGCGAGGATGAGGGGATGCCTAGATGGTAGATCCTCTCGGGTCTGATATCCAGCCCTGGGAGATCATTGCATCTAGCCTTTATGACGGTCAGGTCCCCCTCTAGACCCGCCAGGTTCTTCATGCTGCCTGTATGCATGTTGTCCAGGACTACTATCGGCTCTCCTCTCTTAAGAAGCTCTCTCACCAGGTTCGAGCCTATGAATCCAACACCTCCGGTAACCAGAGTGCGCATCGTTTAATCACCTCCAGGGCATTTAGATCTGAGCTCCGCTTCCCAAAGAACACCTCCGGCTTTCAACATGCTTCTAGTGATTTGAAGCCAGCATCGCTCTCGAGATCCACACATTTATGTGGGAACATAGCGAATCAGCAGCATTTAAAAGGCATATGGCGGGCAAAGATAGGCAGTATCTGCCTGTCTCTTTGCTCAATTGCAGTTGTTGTGTTGAATAAGTCAAGATGTTGCGATCGATACCGTCGATTATCTCTGTGGATGGGTTATATGCTATCGAAGATTCAAGGGCATTCAACACACCAATTGCCTTGCAATTCGGTGTTTGCCAGCCGTTCTCAGGAAGGTCCAATTCAGTGACAGCCACAGTCATGCTCGTGGTGGCCGCATCCACATGTATCCTCACCGGGACCGTATATTATGAAGCCTGTGCCTATCTCTGGGTCGTCTATGAAATCTATTATCGTCTCCCCCAGGATCTCCGCATCCTCAGGGCTCATGTGGATTGTTATGCCATTGCTCTCGAAGAGCACATCGCGCTCTGCCGGATCGGTCACAGCAAGCCCATAATTTGCGCCGGTCTCATCAATTGCCGCAAGGAACATCCTCAAAACCTTTCCAGGAATGAGATGCTCTTTTATCACCATTGCAGCTGCATCTGTTATCTCAATCATATCTATCAGGGAAATGTTACCAGAGCGTGTATATTAACTTGCGCCCACGAAACCCCCTAGAGTCACATGGTGTGCACCGCAGCGGAAACCCCCTCTTCGGTCCTGCGAGGAGAGCGTTCTGCCCGAAAAACACTCATGGCCACAGGCCATCTAGGGGAATGAAAAACGGCTCGGGGGCATTTCACACCAATATATTATTCGATTGAATTTTTCGGTACAATGCGAGGATTCTTATTAAACCTGCTGTGTTGAATAAATCGAGGTAATATGGTTTCCAGCTATCGACCTACATCAAAATTGTGGTTCGTATGAGTTGCCCTATGCTTTTGGATTTCTGAACGTTATTCAACAGAGCATATGAACCACATTCTTAAGATGCTCGCGTGTTGTAGCATACTTGTATTAATAATATTTTATATCAAAAGATGGGTTTCGCTCAATTATACGAGTACCTGAGCAGCGCCCCATACTCTGTGATTCAATTGCCTTCTTCAGACCTCTCTAACGGGCAGAGCTCTTGGCCGCGTGCTCTTTTGCAGATCTCGCATATCCTCTCCGTGAGGTCTTCAACACCTCCATTCATCAGATCTTCTGCGAGTCTCGATATCTCGTATCTGATATCATCTCTGAAGACGATGCTGTATCCTCTCTTTCCAGATACGTACTGGGAGACCGCAGCAGGCGTGATATTCATCAGCTTAGATATATCTCTCTGGGAAACACCACGCTTCACAAGCTCCTGCGCTATCGTGGCCCTGATACCAGGGAGGATCTCCCACACAACCTCTTCACAAGGCGACCTCATAATACCAAAACCTATTCTCAGAGCGGTATCTGATGGTTGGATTGCTCCGTATAAGAACTCAACGTTGAATAGAGCGTCTGAATAATAGCTCAACTTCAAAGATACAAGACCTGTGGCCATTGGTTATCTGAGTTGCGTCTTTATAGAGATGGGGGAGTAGGGGCAGCAAAGACTTCGGTCTTCAGGCCGGAGAGGAGGTCACGCGGAGATGCAGAATGCGACCGTAAAGTATCTATCTTTGTATGCAACAGGTAGTATGTGGATCTGGGGACTTCTCCACAAAATGAAAAAGAGGCTTTGGCATGAAGCGGCTACTTGGCCTGGTTGCGATGCTCGTTCTGATACTGCTCTGCTTAACTGCCACTCCTGCACTCGCAGGCAATCGTACCCTCACCCAGCACTCATACCTTTTCATAAACGGCTATGTGGACGAGACGAAGATATATGAGACGGACTACGGATTCAAAGGGCAGAAGCTGGTTGTCGGGACCAGGGGAAGCGGAACAGTCGCAAGAAGGCAGACAGTGGATTTGTGGAGCAGCAATACCTCAGATGAGAGTGATATGTACTTCAACGAATGGGGATATTTCGCATACAATCCGTATTATTCAGGAACCCAAAGTTACGATGTCGATCTGAAGAACGCACTATGCGCGAAGAATTACGATGTCGGCACGGTGATGTCTGAGAGCTACTCCTCAATAAAGGATCTCGTCAAGGATACCACAATCTATCAGAGCGAGAATGTCTCTCTCTATCAGATCAACTCATATCTTCATGGCACAGCTCGGCTCGGGGCGAGATTCGTGAACAAAAGCGATCGAAAAACAGTCAACATGCTCATGAGCGGCCTTTACATCGGAGAGGTCAACATTCGCGAGGAGATCGAGGCCGGCGAGAACCCACCGCTGACACTTCCATGTGCTTGAGCGATGATAATAGTATACAGCAGAAAATTCGAGGATCGCTATCCAACAAATCCGGTTGAGAGCCCGGACAGGGTAAGACTGGCTGCTGAAGATCTTGCAGGCTATGAGTTTTTCGAGCCATCCCCCGCGAGCGAGTCTGAGATAGCCAGCGTTCACACGAAAGGGCATATAGAGCGCGTCAGGTTGAGAGGTCTTTATGATGCAGCCGCGCTGGCCGCTGGTGGTGCCGTCGCTGCAGCTGAGATATCGCTGAGAGAGCCAGCATTCGGCCTAGTACGCCCGCCAGGCCATCACGCATCTTCAGACCACTCATGGGGTATGTGCTTCTTCAACAACATCGCAATTGCTGTAAAGAGGATAAAATCGCGTCTCGATAAGATTCTGATACTCGACATCGATCTCCATTTCGGTGACGGCACCGTGAGCATATTCCGCTGGGATGTGGATATAAAGGTGGTCAACATCGGCGCCATCGATGCGAACTTCGATTACATCAACCTCGAGAGCGAAGCTTATCTGGCGCAGGTCGCAAACGCTTTGGAATCCAACGATTACGATATCATCGGGGTGTCCGCGGGCTTCGATACATATCTGCTCGACTGGGGCGGCATTCTCAGGAGAGACGATTACAGAAAGATAGCTTCGATGATACGAGACGCGTCTGAGGACAAATGCGACGGCCGAAGGTTCGCTGTGCTGGAGGGAGGATACCACGAGGATCTGAGGTATAACATAAAGAGCTTCGTTCTGGGATTCGAGTAACTCCCTCCATTGCCTTAAGCAGGGCTTTCTGCAATCCGACCACGTGAGTGCCTCAGGCATGCTCTGACGAGGTCGATAGCGTTCGAGGGCTTCATCGATTTGATCTGATGCTCTCAGAAGGCTCTATCCGTGACGGCTCCCGCGACTGAAGTCGCAGGCATCCCAGCCACAGGCCATGCCGCACCAGGGCCAATCGAGGATTCCTAAAAACTCACCTTTTTATATAAAATTTTACTAATACAAGTATGCTGCAACACGCGAACACCTTAAAAATGAGGTCTAGGGGAATCCTCACTTATATCATACGGGCTGTATCCCGCCTTTCAAAAGACGGGGGTTAGCCCCGCCTTCGTCCTAAGCCAACCCTTCGTCTCGTCTTCTCCGGCAGGAAGAGCAGAAGCACAATGACTCTTCTCACTTCTTGAACTCTGTGTAGCCGCATTTGCCGCAGCTCATCCTGTCTTTATGCTCCGCCAGGAAGACACCGTTTCCACATCTCGGACATATGGGCTTGCGCGCTTTTATGCTATCGCCACCGAGCTGGTAATACCGACTCACGCCCATCTAGCTGGCCTCCTGCACAGAGGGTATGTTTCTCTTAACGATATGCGGATTCTCAACCTGTTTCATTCGCTCCTCGGTCTCGTAGATCCTAGCGTAAGCGATGCTCTCCCTCTTTCCGAAGAGGCTGTTCATCTTCCGTATAACCACCAGTCCAGGCTTCGAGTTCTTTATGGCAGCAAGCAGCTCCACGACGCTCTTCCTCGTGGGGGTTGGGCCTTCCTCATGAACAATCTTAAGCACCAGCTCCCGTCTTTTGAGTAATGGATTCTCACGCTCATTCAGTATCTCTATATTCATACTCGGTTCACCTTCATCTACAGCTCTTAAACCTTTTCGTTCACAATCATCCTGCTCATAATTCTCTCGATCTCTGACTTCTTCTCGGGGGTCACCATGACGAGCACGCTGCCCACTGAGGGCTGTCCGTATACAACAGCTGAACCCACTGGCGCGTAAAGTATCGCGGGCAGCGCCGCTAGGTCCTCCTCGCCATCGACTATTATCTCCGTAGGTGTGCAGCCGTTCAGCGACCGATTAACAGCATCAAGAAGCTCCTCGGTAAGCGTGCCTGGTGGGTTCTCGACATTGATTATCCTGTAGCTCTTATCGAGATCCCGTCGTTTTACAAAATCCTCGACCGGCGACCTCTTCGTCTTGTGATCGACTATCATGAGATCAGGCGTGAAGGACGCCTTGAGGAGGTAAAATGTGGTTATGTCTCCCACCGCGATCAGCCTTTCCGCATTTTTGAGATGCTCCGCCATCCGCTCAACGCATTCCACACCATGGCATCTGTACAGAACACCAAGCGGCTTCTTGAGCTCGTCGCGCATCTCCTCAGGGAGTATCAGAGTTCTCAAGCTATCGCACCTTCAGGGCATATCTTCCAGGCAGGTTTATACCCAGCTTTGCTGCAACCTCTGAGCCTTTTGGATCTAAGACTATAACATATCCCGACCAGTCCTTGCTCAGCGAGGACGATCCGCAGATGGGGCATACAAGCCCCTCCACGATCCTGTGGCACTCACGGCAGGCCTGCTCTGTCATTCAGCCTCCACCTTCTGATCAGCGCTATCGCTCCTTTCAGCATCTGCCTTCATGACCTCCACCTGTCGGGATGGTTCGCCGCGTCTGAGGGCCTCAAGCCACTCCAGCTTTCCGAGACCGGTCTGGCGCATTGTCAGCCCTATCTTGCTCCCCCTGGGATCCCTCTCGTTCAGGCTCACGGCTATTATCCTGGCGCGCACCTTATCGCCTTCGGCCAGGAATTTGTTCGTGTCTTTGCTCACAAGCCTGGAGTTCTTCTCGTCGTACGCCATATACTCATCTGTGATCTGGCTCACATGTAGAAGACCGTCAAACGGGCCTATGCTCACAAACGCGCCGAACTTGACTATCTCCACGACCTCTCCATCGATCACCTCTTGCATCTCAGGCTTGAAGACTATCGCATCAAATATCACATCATAATACACAGCGCCATCTCCAGCTATTATTCGCCCCTCTCCTATTTCATCCACATTCAGAATTGCCACTATCGCCCCCAACGTTTTGTCGACCCTCGCCTCGTACTTATTCCGGAGGGCTATCTCCACAGCATCCCTCAGAGGGTTGCCCATATCCTCAGGGGGAATCCTAACCACACCCTCAAGTTTCATCCTTCTGTACATCAGAATCTCCTCTGCGTATCGATCTCGAGGTACTGACTCTGGCGCAGGTAGATAACCGTGATGCCCCTCTTAGATAACCTTTTCTTAAGTTCCTTATCCCCCGTCAGGACAGCAGCACCAGTCTCTGATGCGAGCCTCACAAGGACATCGTCCGCATCTCCCTCTGCGTCCAGAATCTTGCATCTTGATATCAATCCCAGCGCGACATTTGCAGCACGCTTGTCCCTGCCCTTGTCAGCAAACTTCGAGATCTCCTTCAGCTCTTTAACCACTGCAGTAGGAACAAGATACTCGAAATAGCCGAGCCGCTCCAATTCAGAGAATATATCCACGCCGAACTGCTCAGGCATCATCAGCGCATTTGTATCTAGGAGGACCTTCAAGCATATTCAACCTCAGGAGACTATAGTTCCAACGCCTATCAATCGCCATCTCGCACCAATCCGCCTGCTGACTGCAACCCGGTCGCCTATCTCGGCGCATACGGGACGCTTGAGCTGTACCTGGACCTGGCCGCTCTCTCGGGCGCTTGTGACGACTCCCACAGTAGTCGCAGTTCCCACGTTGAGCATCAGCGGCTCGCTCGTATGTATCGGCTCTACAGCGGCCTCATCTGTGGAACCCACCACTCGCTCCAGAAGCTTTATATCCATTATGAAGCTGTGCCATACCGGCGGAAGCTTTCCTGGAGCTCCTGCAACCTGACCGACGAGGTTATCGCTCTTCGTTATGGCAGGGTCGAGATTTGTGCCCACGCCGATAAGCCCGCCTGGCGTGACCTCTTCGACATCCTCACCGCCGGCCCTCAAGTTTGTGATCTTGGTCTGTATCGGGACCCACTGCTTCTTGCCCTCGGCCTCAACGAGCCTGCCTGGAACTATCTCAAGCTTGTCGCCCTTGCTGAGCATCCCCTGGCTCAGAGAACCGCCGATGACGCCGCCGACGAGGTTCTCTATAGATGCTCCCGGCCGGTTGACATCGAAAGACCTTGCGACTTTCAGAAGCGGAGGCTTCTTGGTATCCCTCTTCGGTGTTGGGATGACTTCTTCTATCGCCTGGATCACCATATCTATATTTATATTTTGCTGTGCAGATATCGGAATCACGGGGGCATTTTCTGCGACTGTGCCCTTTACGAAGTCCTTTATCTGTTTGTAGTGCTCAAGGACCTCCTCCTTGGAGATCAGATCGATCTTGTTCTGAACTATCACGATCTTGTCGATTCCAGTTATATTCAGAGCCATTAGGTGCTCTTTCGTCTGGGGCTGGGGGCAGGGCTCATTTGCCGCTATTACCAGAACAGCGCCATCCATTATAGCAGCACCGCAGAGCATTGTGGCCATGAGCGTCTCATGCCCTGGAGAATCAACGAATGAGACTGTTCTAAGAACATCGGTCTTCGAGCCGCAGTGGGAGCATATCTCCTGTACCGTGTAGCGCTCTGGCGCCGGACAACTCGGGCACTTTCTGAAGGTAGCATCGGCATAGCCAAGCCTTATTGATATCCCTCTCTTTATCTCCTCGCTGTGCTGATCGGTCCATACCCCAGATAGGGCCCTCACCAGTGTGGTCTTCCCATGATCCACATGGCCGACCATGCCTATGTTAACTTCCGGTTTTGGCAATTTTGGATCTCCTCGAGTATCGATGATGCACCCTAATTCATACACTATATAAATACTTCACGAATTGAGCTCATGCGTATCCGGCATAGGCATCTCGTATCTTGCCTCTCAATTCGGCGACGAATATCTTATAGCTGTTCTGGGTGAATGCCCTCCAACCCGCGAACTCCTCGTAAAGGCCCGCGCCGAATGCCTCCTCGTCCGCGCTGCGGCTTGCAGACCCGAAAGGTCTCAACATCGAGAAGTTCTCCTCTAGGTACACAAGCATGGCCATTTCCGCGTAAGGTCTGGGCAGCATCGGTTGCGTATCTGTCAGCTCTATTAGGATTTTCTCGTCAGCGCGAAGATCTTCCGGAGTTATATTTAGCTTTCCGATGCGCTCAGAGTCGTACTCTTGAGTCACATCTCCCCAGTTCTGTGTCACCTCCTCGAATATCCTGGCCACCTCGAGCTCATGCTCAAGAGTGAATAGAAGCATCTTCTCCGAGGCTCTCTCAACATAACTTCTGTTGAGAGATATCATTGAGAACCAAAGACCGCGGTAGTAAAGCCGTCTGCTCATGGAGACCGCAAAATCGAGCGCTTTTGCGCTTCGATCTTCAAACGATGGGAAGAAGTTGATGGTATCTGTTTCTAGAAATATGTGCTTCTCTATGTCCGCCACAGCTATGCCTTTTATGCGTTTGATGTCGGAGAACTCACGAAAGACCTCCAGAGGTTCTTCAAGCCTCTTGTATTCGTTCAGCAGACGATCCTGCTCCGCCTTCGAGAGTCTGGTAGCCCTACTGCCAATCTGTCCCGCGACATTCCTGATCCATTTTATGTATTCCATCTCGAACATTGCTTTATCCATAAACACATCTCGATAGTTTCTATTGCTATATATGCCCAAGGTATTTAGCACGAGCGGAGATATCTTTGAGGAGGTGATCTAATTGGAAGAGGAAATAGGGAGAATAAGAAAGAACGATACCACAGAGGTGGTTATCAGAAAGACCGAGTTCAGAGGGTCTGTGGGCGTGGACATAAGAGAGTATCTCACCTCTGAGAGATACACGGGCTGGTCAAAGAACGGGGTGCGCATACCGATAGAGCTATGGTCCGAGTTCAAAGAGATACTCGACAGGATTCAGGTATAGGAAGCATCTCTGTCGTGGCTCAATTCGCTGAGCAGTTTCTCAGGAACAGTCATCAGATGCATGAATCCTTGGGGCCCGCATGCTTGTTGCCATGCTGTGTTGAAGAGGCGCCGAGGTCGATAAAAATTTATTCTTGAGGGTTCCTAAAAACCAACCTTTTTGATATAAAATATTATTAATACAAATATGCTGCAACAAACGAGAATCTTAAAAGGGAGGTTTATAGGAATCTTCTCTTATCAAAATTCTGATCTGTGTGAATTGGCTTCTGCCATCAAAAACCTCCATCGCCGGCGGCCAGCCATGGGAAGGAACATGGTTCGGAGGCATTTTCGTACAAATCGCACATGACCGAAGGTCACATGGTTCATGCTTTGGAGTAATACTTCGTACCAAACACACATGATCTCCCGCTCACAGCACTTCGTTCTTATAGAGATGGGTGTAGCGAAGACTTCGATCTTCAGGCCGGAGAGGAAGTCGCCGGAGAGTTGGTTCACCTCGAGCAGGATCAATACCAGACAGCTGAGGGGTAGGTTTATTATACATGAGATCGAGCTGCATTAACACTGAAAGCTTGAAAAGTATTAATGGAGCTTTGAAGATGGAGGAGATTGGTCTTCTTGTACTCGGGCACGGCAGCACCCTGCCCTACAACAAAGCTATGGTCGAGGAGCTTGCCATGATGATCAAAAAGAGGCATGCAGGCCCCGTGAGAACCGCCTACCTCAATGCGAATGATCCCAAGATCTCGGAGGGGCTGAAGAGCTTTTCGGGCACTGGGGTGAAGAGGATTGTAGCGATACCTCTCTTCTTAGCAGCTGGTGTCCATACCTTGGAGGACATTCCGAGAGAGCTCGGCATCCCCAAGGGAGAGCGTTGTGGCTCGATAGAGCTCGATGGCAGAATGGTGGAGGTGACATGCGCCGAGCCGCTCGGTGCGGATGAATGCATCGCGGATCTAGCCTACAAGAAGGCAAGAGAGATGTTCTAGGGCCAGTGGCGGTCCTCGATACGATACATGGAGCAATAGTGATAGCCTCCAAGCTGATGGAGCTCGGCATCGAGGCTGAGCCACTCGAGGTTTATCACAACAATCCGAGCATTGAGAGATATTCACTGATAGTGGCACCGGTCCACCTCTCCCCCCTTAATAAAACTCTTAGTGATTCCAAGAGGCTCGGAAAGAGGGTCATATCGCATCATAAAGCGGTCGGCTTGCTATTGGCAGATAGAAGCTTCATGGCCGTGGAGATCACAGGGACGAGGGGAAAGACTACTACCGCGCTCCTGCTATCTCGCATTCTATCGCACAGCATGCGTGTGGTTTCGCATACCACCAGTGGCATCGAGTTATGGGAGCGCGGAAGGAGGACGCTTCTGAGATCCGGGCTGAGCATAACGCCGGGGAATTTGATAATAGCACATCAACTGGCATCGTGTGAGAATGCTGATGTGCTCATCTCTGAGGTCTCGCTCGGCGGCACCGGCGCGTTTGATGTAGGCGTCATAACAAGTTTTTATGGAGATTACACGATAGCAGGAGGATCAATATGGGCAAGCACCGCTAAGCTCCAGATGCTCTCACTCTCGAAACAAAATGCGAAGATAGTTGCAAACACGGAAACAAAGCTATCTGCGGATATGCTCTTTGGAAGTGGAGGATATGTGAGATTCAGCTCCGGCAGACTGGATATCGGAGGTTCATCGTATGCTTTATCTCTGGGAGAGCATCTCGATCTAGAGGCGTATGCTGATGGCATCGCCGGAGCTTTCGCGGCGGCCCTCTCGCTGGGTCTCGATATAGAAGATGCCGCAGAGGCCCTGGAGGGGTTTGATGGCATTCAGGGACGGATGTTAAGATATGTTTTGGATGGTGTATACGTGCTGGACAACTCAAACTCCGGTCTTAAGGTCTCCGGTGTGGAGAGAGCTCTGGATCTCGCGCGCTCAGACTCCCGTATCGTTCTTGTAGCTGGTGAGGATTCCGAGAGCGTTTGCGAGGGGATAGATGTGAAGGCGCTTGTCGAGCTCATCGGTTCGAGGAGAGATATGATAGATCATCTTGTGCTAGTTGGAAGGAGGCTCGCGCCTTATGCGAGCAAACTGAACGGCTCCATGGCTCGTAACTTCCAGGATGCTCTCGAGATGGCTAGAAGATATACATCGCCGGGGGACCAGCTGGTTTTATGTGTTAAATGCTTCAGGTGATCGATATGGAAGTTCAAGTTATCCATCCCCGTCCGAGTTCGATCGTCGCGGCTCTTTATACTCTGAGAGATCTGGGTGTGGATGTCGTCATACTTCACGGACCCAGTGGATGTTGCTTCAAGCATGCCAGGCTTCTCGAGGAGGACGGTGTAAGGGTTCTGACCACGGCCCTGGATGAGAGGGGCTTCGTCTTCGGAGGTCACGATCAGCTTGTCAGACTCCTAAGAAGAGCAGTGGAGCTATTTAATCCAAAGCTTATTGCGATAGCCGGGACATGCAGCAGCATGATCATAGGCGAGGACCTGCACAAAGCAGTAGTCGAGGCCGGACTGGACATACCGGTCATAGAGTCCGAGGTTCATGCAGGCTATAGGGACAACACGAAGGGTGTTATGATAACACTTGAGGCCGCGCGGGATGTGGGAATTATCGATGATGCAGAGCTCCAGAGGCAGAAAATGCTACTGGAGAAAGCGACGGAGATAGAGCGTTTGTACGGTGCCGCGAGCAGCGAGTATCTACCTCCAGAGAGGGGTGATGTCAAGTTTGTTGTCGCATCAAGGCTGATAGATCTCATCGCTGAGGGCAAGCGTGGTCTCAATATTCTCAATGCGAAGAAGGAGACCGCTTATATGTTCGCGGACATCAATCTCGCGGTTGTCGAGATCGCAAGGGCATTGGGATACGCCGATCGAATAAAGACGCTTGTAAACCTCGATCATAATCTTGGCCTTCCCAAGGTCAGAAGGGATGCGAAGAACATAGGATCTGCCCTGAGAGATCGAAACGTAGATTTCGAGCTCACGGGAGGTCTCGATGAGTACCCTGTGACAGGGGAGCGGATAGCGAAGATGATCGAGGGGGATAGCTACGACTTCGCTGTTATCTCGGGAGTTCCGCATGCTCTGCCTATTGAGATGCTGCGCGGGATGGAGCTCTTCTCCATCACAAATGGGCCTCGACAGGTTAGGCCCCTCAGAGAGGCGGGCTACCATCATGTGATTGTCGAGATAGATCTCCATCCTAAGACGATGGGCGTCAGGAACATAATCGAATCCGAGTTCGGCGCCACGATGAGAGAGATCGCAAGGAGCAAAGGTATGCTAGGCAATAGCATGGCGCAGACGCTGGCCTTCGAGCCGGCGAGAAAATCGCCCAGCTAGATTGATATAGAACATTCGACAGCTCGTATCTGATGAGAGTTGCGCTTCTCCAAATCAACACCACGGTTGGAGATCTTGAGGGCAATGCTTCTTTGATAAGAAGAGCAGTCCAGTCTATTGATGTCGATCTGGTTGTAACATCTGAGATGGCTCTGATGGGCTATCCGCCTCGAGATCTCCTACTTTTACCGAGTTTCGTCGAGGAGGCCTGGGATGTGCTCGAAGATCTAGCGCTCGATCTCAGGGGCTATCCTCCAGTGCTCGTGGGCATTGCAGAGCCGAATAGATCGGAGGTTGGAAGACCGCTGTTCAACTCAGCAGCTCTTTTGATGGACGGATGCATCGCCCAGATATTCCGCAAGACCCTTCTACCTACATATGATGTCTTCGACGAGGACAGATACTTCGAGCCAGCTCAGGATGATCAAATCCTGATTATAAACGAGAGAAGATTTGGGATCACCATCTGTGAGGACATCTGGAATGACAGGGACATATTCAGGCACAGGCGGTACAAGAGGGATCCGCTTGAGGATCTCATGAAGAGCAGGGTCGACTGTCTTGTAAATATGTCAGCATCACCATTCACAGCTGGAAAACATCTCAAGAGAGAGATGATGCTCAGCAGAATTGCTTGCAAGTATGAAGTGCCTTTGCTATACGCTAATCAGGTTGGAGGAAATGACGATCTCGTCTTCGATGGCAGAAGCTGCGCCTTCAGCCCATCCGGAGACCTCATAGCGAGAGCAGCACCGTTCGAAGAGGACATTCTGGTTGTGGATATCGATTCTCACAAGGGAAGGGTGGCCGACGATGACTTCTGGCCAGAGTCAGAGATATGGAGGGCTCTGGTGCTTGGAACCAGAGATTACGTTCGAAAGTGCGGTTTCAGCTCCGCTGTCGTGGGACTCTCCGGCGGCATAGACTCTTCGCTCACCGCAGCCATCGCGGTCGAAGCTTTGGGCTCCGATAATGTGGTGGGAGTTCTTATGCCATCTCCATACACGAGCAGAGAGAGCATAGAGGACGCGGAGGAGCTAGCTAGAAATCTCGGGATTCGTACGCTGACTATACCCATCGGGGATATAATGAATGCATACGAATGCGCTTTGGCAGATGCATTCAAAGGGCTCGAGAGGGACGTGACAGAGGAGAACATACAAGCGAGAATACGGGGCAATTTGCTTATGGCCCTCTCAAATAAATTCGGCCACATCGTGCTCTCAACGGGGAACAAGTCTGAGCTCGCAGTGGGCTACTGCACAATATACGGGGATATGTCTGGTGGTTTCGCGGTTCTCTCCGACGTGCCAAAGACGATGGTATACAGCATAGCCAGATGGATCAATATGCGAAGAATCGTTATACCGCCGAGAGTCTTGGAAAAAGCACCATCTGCAGAGCTCAGACCCGGCCAGAAGGATCAGGACACGCTGCCCCCCTATGAGATACTGGATGATATACTTCATAGACATATAGAGCTGCGCCAATCATATGATGAGATTGTGGCGGCAGGATTCGACAGAAGGCTGGTGAGAGACGTGTTGAATATGATAAAGACAGCTGAGTTCAAACGCAAGCAGGCACCACCAGGCATCAAGGTCACAGACCGTGCCTTTGGAAGCGGCTGGAGAATGCCTATAGCTTATAGAGTGACTTCCTCTCGGGCCTGAAGACCTGAGTCTACGCCCTAATCTATCAGATGGACGGATCGGTGGGACGCTGGTCTTCGGGCCGGAGAGCAGCTGCAGAACTGATATGGCTGGTAGAGGGCTCCTAAAATCCAACTTTTAATAATCTACAACATGTGAGCATCTTAAAAAGGCGGTTTACCCACAATGAAACATCTCGTATCTCAAAGCTTTTGATCTTCAAACTGGCCGTCCCTTATCGCATCTTTAATCGCCCTTCCAAGCGCCTTTGTTACTGAGATTATCTTCTCTCTGTCATCCCCGCCGTTTGCGAACAGATGTAAGGTAAATCTGCCGTTGTATGCCATTGATCTCATGAAGTGTTCGAGATTCTCGAGTGCCATTCCGCCCATCGAATGCGATGATAGTTTGATGTCTCCTTTGTAGCTGGGAGTGCCGAAGCTAACCGCGACAAGCGCGGTACAATCTCCGTGGGGAACTATGCAGCTGGCGGTTCCACTTTTTATGGCAGAGAGGCATCTACCCAGAGTTATGCCGACGTCCTCTACAGCATGATGATCCCCTGCTTCATCCCCTCTTGCGGAGACCTTGAGATCGAAACGTCCAGAGGCTGCGAGGATCTTGAGCATATCATCGAGAAGCTCTACACCTGTAGATACCTCTGCATTCCCGCTGCCATCTATATCGATGAGAACCTCCACATCCGTCTCATATGTTGTGCGGCGTGCCTTCAGCGTCATACTTGATCTTCAGAGTCTATCTATGTATACATCCCCATTAAATCCGCCGATCTCTGCACCGCCGCATATTCCCACTATCTCGAGCCCGTCCATCTCATCCGTTCCACACAACACATCCTGCTCGGGATGGGTACCGGCCTGGATTCTGCAGCTCAGACGTGTCCTTCTGCCCACGGATACCACCACCTTGAGCCTCGGCGATGCAGGATGACCTTTCGGGAGAACGATAAGCGGAGACCCCAGCTCGCGGATGTGGTAGATAGTGCATCTGAGCCCCTTCTCAATGGACTCTCCAGTGCCGAAAGCGGACGCCACTATGAGATCGTCGGCATCTGTAAATAGAACGATCTCCTCCGTATTTGTTTCCAGAAAGAAATGTTTCCCCAGGGTCCTAGCTACCGCTAGCGTCCCTGTTCTGCCGCGAAGATACGCTATCTCATCATCTGCGATATCTATCTTCATCTCTCAAGCTTTACGTTTCTGGATTTGCACGACGGGCACATCGGTCTGCTGCCCATGCCCTTGAACTTGTTTCCGCAATCCAAACATACGTAATCCTTAGCGGACAGCCCTTCTATGGCGCCTAGATCTGGACCTCCACCAACAGTGCACATTTCGGATCCACCTCCAGAATCCCCTGTGCATTATAAATATTTAAGATAGACGGAGTTCTGCAAGCAGATTTCTGACACGCTCTCTGAACTCCTCGAGCGTGCAATCATTGCAGAGACGCATATCCGCTGCTTCTATCGCCTCGCGCATTCCCCAGCCGAGCTCCCTGGAATCACGTTTATCCACGGCCTCTGAGAGGCTTTTGAGATCTCCCCTCGAATCATCCGGCCTGCCTCTCGCTGCTATCCTTCTAAGCCTCTGATCGGCTGGTGCGTATATCTCTATAATATGAAACTCGTCCGCCACAGACCTGAAGTAATCGACCTCTGCCTTGCTCCTGATTCCATCGACCACAACGATCTCATCGTTTACCCCCTCAAGACACCTTCTAGCTATAACATCAGCACCCTCAGATCTCCTGAGATCATCTCCTACCATTCCATGGTTCGCATCAGTCGGCTCGAGGCCCCGCCGTTTGGTCTCGGCTCTTATCACATCTCCCATTACGATGACCCTGAGACCCATCTCTCTGGCAACCTGAGATGCCACGCTCTTTCCAGACCCCGGCATGCCCACGAATCCTATGATCTTCAAGGGTTCACGCTCCTCGAGGTGGATTTTATTCTAACCTTAAAGTTCAGAGATCGCGCGAGATCCTCAAGATGCTCTGGCGATACAGGCTCGAACTCGTTGTGGACTGGCAAACCCTGCTGCAGGACCACAGCATCCAGCGAGCCGGGCGTGAGATCACGCAATAGCTCATAGATCTCCACGATCTCATCATCATCTGGCATGCCAGGAAAGACCGTGATTCTTATCTCGAATGGAATGTCTAGATCCACAATCGCATTCAGACTCCTTAGAACCCTGGGCAGAGCGCCTGACACACCCGTGGCTTTGAAGTACTTCTCCTCTCTCGGAGCTGCTTTGATGTCCAAAAAAACCTTGTCCAAGAGCGCATCTGATATCATCGATCTCAGGCTCTCAGGATAATATCCATTGGTCTCAACGCCCACAGCCAATCCGCGAGCCTTTGACACGCGCGCGATCGCTTCTGCTGCATCAGGCTGCGCTAAAGGCTCCCCTCCCGAGAGAACGATCGCATCCACACTCACACTTCCAGTGAACTCGTGGAGTATGCTCTGGCCGCTCGCTCTACGCGGGAATATACGCTCCACGAGTTCGGATAGCTCCACGGGGGTAAAACCGCTCTGAAGCTCCCTGTTATGGCAGAAGGGGCATCTGAAAGGGCATCCTCTGAAGAATATCACCTGTGAGATCCTTCCAGGCCAGTCGATGGTCGATTGGGAGACTATACCGCCAAGGTTTACCCGCATCCCGATCAGCTCTTCAGCTGGGATAATACCGATTCCGCTATCTTCGGCCCGATGATGCTCGATAGCGCTCTTATATCAGCTTCCTTCAGGCTTTCTATGCTCTTATAGCCTGCCTGATAGAGCTTTCTTGCTCTGACCCTTCCGATGCCTTTTATCTCTAAGAGCTGAAGGAGCTCCTCACGCGAGCCGTAGTGTATTCTCAGAGAAAGCTTCTCCGCGAGATACGTGACCCCGAGATCCATGTGCTTTGATAGCTTATGCAGCGCGTTCATAAGCCATTCAGCCGTCTCCGCTATCCTCAACACATCGCCCGGTCCCACTTTATACCTCTCTGCTATTCGATCCTCATGGACCTCATTTATCCAGTCCAGTAGCATGGAAGCTGTCTTCACCTCTCTCAGGAGCCAGTCGAAGTTCTCCTCGCGACCGAGCTCTGCGGAATGATCCGATATGAAATCCTCCAGCCAGTTGTCACTTTGCTGAACATAAAGCAGCTCCATATCCGGCGTCATCGTTATTATATGCAGCAGGGTTAACGCAGACGGGCGATAAACACCCCTGACCCCCTGGATCATCATGACGGCGCTGAGCGGGTCCAGATACAATCTTGAGACAAGCGATCCAAGTGGTGTCGGGTTTAGATCCTCATCGATCATATCGTTCCTCTGCAGAAAAACAAGAACCGAATCGATCGTCTCCCCCAGATATGAGGGATCCTGCTGTCGGGCGTAGAATGTAGATGCCATGAAGCTGTTGAGCGCATCTGGAGAGTCTGCGAATCCGGAGGTTATAGCAGCCAGTATATGCGTGCGCAGCGCCCTCTCGCTGGCTAGCTTTGACCATATCTCTTCAGGCTCGCCCAGAACATACTGCTCCATGAGCCTCTGGGCCTCGCTCTCGCTCTTTGCCATTATCAGCGACTCGCCGTATGGATCGAGCCCCGGCCTGCCGGCCCTTCCGGCCATCTGTCTGTACTCCATCACAGGTATCGGAAGTGTTCCCCTTCCTGCCTCGTACCTCTTATAGCTCCTTATGAGAACCCTGCGCGCTGGCAGATTCAATCCGGCTGCAAGCGTCGGCGTACATGCAACGACCTTTATCACATTCCTTCTGAAACCATCCTCTATCAAGCGCCTCTGCTCTGAGACGAGGCCGGCATGATGGAATGCAGTGCTGTGCTTCACGCAATCTGCGAGCTTCTTGGACATGCCGCTTTCATCGCCAATCATACGTGCGAGTTCAGCAGCACCATCAGATCCATCGAGAACTTCCGCGAGCCTCTGCGCCATCGACTCGGCATTTCTCCGGCTGCTCTCGAATATAAGCATCTGACCGCCCATCTCCACGGTATCCAGAACGAGGTTCAACACATTATCCTTGTAGCGATTCTTCAGCTCGATCTCGCCATCCGCGAAGACGAGACGGTTCTCCAGGAGGACGCCCTCGCGGAGCCTTACAGGCCGCCAGTTGCTTGATACCAACTCCCCGCCTATCCAATCCGCCAGCTCCCTCCCGTTGGAGATGGTCGCGCTCAAGCCGATAACCTGCATCTCCGGATTGAGGTGCATCAGCTTTGTCATCGTCATCTCGAGCGTCGGGCCGCGATTTGCAGAGTCGAGGAGGTGTATCTCATCCACAACCAGAACTCCGATATCTCTTATCCACGACGCTCCGTTTCTGATAAGAGAGTCTGCCTTCTCAGATGTCGCTATGATTATATCATTCCTTCCAAGGCGCTCGTCTCTTCTATCGAAATCGCCAGTGCTTATTCCGATTCTCACCCCAAGTTTGTTGAACCTCTTGAAGCTCTCGAACTTCTCGGAGGCAAGAGCCCTCAGAGGCACTATGTACAGTGCTCGAGCGCCAGAGAGAGCGCCCTTGAGCATCGCAAGCTCCGCCAGGAGCGTTTTTCCAGCCGCGGTCGGCACCGAGATGATCATGTTTCTTCCATCGAGAAGGCCGCGCTCTATCGCATCGGCCTGTGGCGGATATAGCTCTTGAATGCCAGCTGATTCGTAAAGCTCTATGATGCTCTCCGGCAGCCACCTGATGAGATCTCTTATCGTGAGCATGAAACCCCTTACTCTTATATACTCCAGAGCGCTACTAGATGCGGCAGCATCTGGGTCTCCAGTATCTTCGGAGAGAGATAAATGTACGCCGATCGGATAAAATCCCTTCCTCCTTATCTGTTCGCTGAGATCGATAAAGTGAAGAGATCTGCAAGAGAACGTGGCGTGGATATCATAGATCTGAGTGTGGGCGATCCCGATATCCAGACGCCAGAACATATAGTCAGAGAGATGTGCGAGGCTGTAAAGAGGCCTGCAAACCACCAGTACCCCTCTTACGAGGGGAAGATCGAGTTCAGGGAGGCTGTTGCTGAGTGGTATCGCGCGCTCTTCAAGGTCGATCTCGATCCTGCTACAGAGGTCATGGCGCTGATCGGATCGAAAGAGGGTCTGGCGCACGCTCCGCTCGCCTTCATAAATCCCGGCGAGAGGGCTCTTGTTCCAGATCCGGCTTATACAGTCTACAGCACTGCGGTTATGTTTGCAGGTGGTATTCCGGAGATGATGCCGCTTCTCAAAGAGAACTCCTTCCTTCCGGATCTTAAGGTCATCAGGGCTCGACTGGAAAGAGATCCTTCCTGGAGGCCGAAACTGATTTTCCTGAACTATCCGAACAATCCAACAGGAGCGGTTGCGGGTTTTGATTTCTTCCGAGATCTTATAGATATGGCCCGTGAGTATGGAATTATCGTGATGCACGACAACCCCTACTCTGAGATCTACTTTGAAGAGAGACCTCTGAGCATACTCCAGATACCAGGCGCTAAGGAGGTAGCAGTTGAGTTTCATTCTCTTTCAAAGACATACAACATGACCGGCTGGCGCATGGGGATGGTTGTTGGAAACCCCAAGATCATAGAGGGCATCGGCAAGGTCAAGTCTAACATAGATTCGGGAACCTTCGGCGCTGTCCAGGACGCCGCTATAGTCGCTCTCAGAAGCAGCGATAATGTCGTGGATAGGCTGAGAGCGATATACAAAGAGAGAATCGAGATTCTGTACTCAGCGCTCTGCGATGTGGGGATGGAGCTATCGAAGCCCAAGGCGACCTTCTATCTCTGGGCCTGGACCGGCCAGGACTCGAGAGAGTATGCCAAGATGCTTCTCGAGAGGACCGGCATCGTAGTAACACCCGGCGTCGGTTTTGGAGAGCACGGCGAAGGCTACATAAGACTATCCGTGACACAACCCACTGATAGGATAGAGAAGGCTGCTGAAAGGCTGAGGAAGCTTGGATAGGAGGGTGGATGTTGCGTAACGAATATTCAGCGCATGAGATTGAGGCTAAATGGCAGAGGATATGGGAGGAGAATGGCGTATTTGAGGCAGATCCTGATTCCAGGAAGAAGTTCTTCATAACGATACCGTATCCTTACCTCAATGGCAATCTTCATGCAGGTCATACTCGTACTTTTACAATAGGCGATGCTATAGCGAGATACCATCGCATGCTCGGCGAGAACGTTCTGTTTCCGATGGCATTCCACGCGACTGGAACGCCAATAGTGGGACTGAGCGAGCTTATTGCGAATCGAGATCCTATGATCTGGGAGGTCTACACAAAACTCCACGGCATACCGGAGAACGAGCTCGAGAGGCTCACCACGCCTGAGGCGATAGTCGATTACTTCAAGAGACAGGCGAAGCTCGCGATGAAGAGCATCGGCTATTCCATCGACTGGAGAAGGGAGTTCACTACAACAGATCCGGCATATAAGAAGTTCATAGAATGGCAGTTTGGCATTCTGAGGGAGAAGGGTTATGTTACGAAGGGCTCCCATCCGGTGAGATGGTGCCCCAACGACCAGAACCCTGTTGAGGATCACGATATACTCAGAGGAGAGGAGGCAACCATACTGGATTTCACGCTCATAAAGTTCAGAATGGACGATAAGATACTGCCATGCGCGACGCTGCGACCGGAGACGGTTTTCGGCGTTACCAACCTCTGGGTGAACCCAAGCGTTGTTCATTACGTGATCAAGGTGAATGATGAGACATGGATAGTTAGCCCCCAGGCCTATTACAAGTTGACGTTTACTGACAGGAGCGTCGAGAAGATCGGCGAGATCTCGGGGGAGGAGTTGATAGGGAAGAAGGTGAAGAACCCTGTGACAGGGGACGAGGTCCTTGTTCTTCCAGCAACATTCGTCGATCCGGACAACGGCTCTGGTATAGTAATGTCTGTTCCGGCGCATGCGCCTTTCGATTATCTTGCGCTCAAGGATCTTTACGATGTTGATCTGAGCAGGTACGGCATAACAGAGGATCTGCGCAACATAAAATTCATCTCGCTCATATCGGTACCGGGATACGGCGAGTTTCCCGCGGTTGATGCGGTTAACGAGCTCAATGTGAAGGATCAGAACGATCCCAAGGCCGAGGAGGCCACGAAGCTCGTATATCGCAGGGAGTTCCACAGTGGTATTCTGAAAGAGAATACGGGAAGGTATGCAGGGACTCCGGTGCATAAGATAAAGGATATTCTCCTCCAGGATCTGATCGATGAGGGCATAGCTGAGATCTTCTACGAGTTCAGCGAGACGCCTGTGATCTGCAGATGCGGGGCGAGATGTGTTGTAAAGATGGTCAGAGACCAGTGGTTTCTGGAGTACTCAGATCCGGTCTGGAAATCCAGGGTCTTGACATGCCTTGCTGGAATGAAGCTCATACCAGAGGAGATCAGGGCCGAATTCATAAACAAGATCGATTGGTTGAAGGACAAGGCATGCGCGAGGCGGAAGGGTCTCGGCACCAGACTTCCCTGGGACAAGGAATGGCTTATAGAGTCGCTCGCCGACAGCACGATTTACATGGCGTTCTACATACTCGCGAAGTATGTGAATGCTGGAATGAAGATAGATCGCCTAGTTCCGGAGTTCTTCGATTACATCTTCTTGGGTATAGGCACGCCTGAAGAGGTCTCCGGTCTCACAGGTATAGACGTGGATACCCTGAAGCTCATCAGAGGCGATTTCGCATACTGGTATCCTGTCGACCTCAGAACCTCGGGAAAGGATCTTGTTGCGAACCATCTCCTCTTCTTCCTGTACCACCATGTCGCGATATTCCCAGAGCATCTCTGGCCCAGGGCGATTGCTGTGAACGGCTTCGTCTCACTCGAGGGCCAGAAGATGTCGAAATCACGCGGGCCGATACTGACGCTGAAGCAAGCGGTCTCGGACAACGGCGCAGATGTGACGAGGCTGTACATACTAGCTAATGCGGAGCACACACAGGATGCCGACTGGCGGAATGATGGTGCTCAGGCGACCCGCGGTCAGGTGGAACGCTTCTACGCTCTTGCCATGGATATACTGAGAAGAGAGGATATCGATGAGAGCGCGGAACTGACTCTGATCGACAGATGGCTTCTGTCCCGCCTACAGAGGAGGATAATGGAGACGACGGAGGCTTTGAACAACATCCAGACGCGCAGAGCTCTACAGAACGCGTTCTATCACATGCTCAACGATCTGAGGTGGTATGAAAGGAGGGGAGGCAAGAACCAGCTTCGCAGGGTGCTCGATGTCTGGGTGAGGCTGATGGCGCCCTTCACGCCACATATCTGCGAGGAGATATGGCAGAGCATCGGCGAAGGCTACGTCTCCAAGGCTCCATGGCCCGTCCCGGATGCTTCGCTGATCGATGAGCAGGCAGAGCGCGCTGAGGCATACCTTGAGCAGACGCAGAAGGACATAGAGGAGATCATAAGGGTAACAAAGACGAAGCCTGCGAGGATAATTCTCTACACCACACCATCCTGGAAGAGGGATATGCTACGTTTAGCTCTCGACGTCTCAAAGGCAGGAAGGTTCGATATGGCTGCGCTGATGAAGGCGTCCATGGAGCACCCAGAGATACAGAAGCACAAGAAGGATGCGTCGAAGTACGGTGGCAAATTGGCAAAGGCCATACATTCGCTTAACGCAGAGATCCTCGAACTGGATGAGCTGGCCATTCTCTCGCGGGAGAAGGCGTATCTCTCGCAGATCTTCGATTGCCCCGTCGAGGTGTATTCAGCTGATGATCCAAAAGAGGATCCGAAGGGACGGGCACAGAATGCGGAGCCCGGAAGACCCGCGATATACATAGAGTGATTCCCGGCCAGAAAGGGCCGGGTTCTACTGCTTTGTATACTTGGATTTGCTCTCCGATAATCGAAAAACGCTCACGACCGAAGGTCACTCATGGGAATGGAAATGGTTAGGAGGCATTTTCGTAACAAACCTTCATGACCTAACGGCCACTCTTGGGGACGAAACTGGGCCTGATGGTGATTCTTTTGCGTATCAAGTTCAAAAGTTATAGAGATGGGGGAGTAGGGGGCAAAGACGCTTCCGGCCGGAGAGGAAGTCACTCAACATAGTACAAAGGGCCTGTCCGAATAAGGAAGGATTCCTAAAAACCCACCTTTTTTGATATAATATATTATTAATACAAGTACGCTGCAACAAGCGAGAATCTTAAAAGGGAGGTTTATAGGAATCCTCAAGAATTAAGTGTTTCTTAGATTTAGAAGAGGAGAATGTCAAAATTTCTGGCCACAGCGCTTATCCGGACACGTCCGGTACAAAAACGGAAAGATTAAAATCGAGAGAGGCCCTTTTATCTCAAGGGGTGGTGAATTGAAGGGAATTGTCGCAGTGATGGTGCTGCTGATTGGCCTCTCCGCTTCTATGCCCTTTAGCATATCCACTGATGGTAAATCTGCAATGGAGAAGCGTTTTCTGCAATCGCTCGAGTTGGTATTAACAAGCTCATCTATGCCGAGGATTGCGGATAACAGCAGCTTGGCCATCAATAACTCAGATATAAACAGCACCAATGAATCCCTCGGCTTGGGCATTGGCAATATCTCCAAAAATAGCATGAATGGCAGCTCTGTTATATCTGATACAAACGACCTCACGTCTACAATGAGCGGTAGCTTCAAGGGCTTCTGGGGCATGGAAGCCAGGAAGAAGTCATTCGGAAGAGAGGGCATCCATTCCAAGATCTCTCTGATGGGTGAGTTTCAGGTAGATAGATCTGTTATATTCCACGAGCCATCGGTATGAAATACATATTCGCTCTCTCGGTGATTCTCCTCCATCTCTTAATCCCCGGTTGCTTCGGAGATGTCCGCTCCCCCTCACCACCCCAATACCTCTGGAGCCATACCTATGGCGGTCCTCACGCAGATGGAGGCTGGTCGATAGAGCGAACGAGCGATGGAGGGTATGTCATTATAGGTTATACGACTGAGAACGATACCGATCTCTGGATACTGAAACTCAACGGCTCTGGAGAGATCGAGTGGTCCAGGGTTTACGGCGGCCCCGGAGATGATATCGGATACGGAATCGATGAGACTCGAGATGGGGGCTTCATCGCGGTCGGCACAACCGATTCATTCGGCCCTGGAGGCGAGAGGCTCTGGCTTCTCAGGCTCAACCGAACGGGAGATCTGCTCTGGGAGAAGGCGCTCGGAGGGTTCATACTCGCAGGGGGGGACGCTGGCTGGTCTGTTAAGGATACGGGAGATGGTTTTGTCATCGTTGGATCGACCAGATCCTTCGGCTCCGGCGGCAAGGATCTCTGGCTGGTCAAAACGGACAGAACGGGAGATGTCCTGTGGTCAAGGTCTTTCGGTCGCGCTGAGGACGATGGCGGATTCTCGGTGGAATGCCTACCTCCCAATTACGTTGCATCAGGCTACACAACAGAATCCGGCAATGAGAATGCGTATATCGTGATGGTGAATCCGATCGGCTATGAGGTCTGGAACAGGTCGCTTGGGGGATCTGGAGATGATGCGGCACTCTCGATGTGCCTCGATGGCACTGATATCGTGGTGACGGGAAGGACCGATACGGGAAAAGGGGACAAGGATATCCTTCTCGCAAAGGTCACATCTCAGGGCGATCTGCTCTGGTGGAGGAGTTTCGGCGGCGACGGCGACCAGGTTGGCATGGCGGTCGTGCCATGGAATGATGGCTATCTAGTAGCTGGCAGGTGCAACAGCGATTCCGAATGGAAGATGATATTGGTCGGGACGGATTCAAATGGGGTGCCGCTATCATATCATAAAATGAATAGAGGCATAGCAACATCTCTGGTCACAAATGAGAATGGCTGTGTGGTGATTGGCATAACCTCCAAGCCGCTCGAACAGGAGGATCTCTTTGTCGCCAGCTTGATTATGCCGAATCCGCCATTCGGAGGGCTCATACCCAGCGAGGCGCGGGAGAATACATCTTCTCAGATATCTTCAACGGCCCCTCCTGCAAGAACGACCGCATCGGATATCCCTTCAGATCTCAAAACGATGTTTAACGCAAAAAAGAGGAAGATCGGATCCAAGAATATCAATGAAGTTTTCAAGCTTTGATGGAGAATAGCAGGCCAAAAATGCTGGTCTTCAGGCCAGCAGAGGAGGTCGCCATAGCTCAATCAGCTCTTCGGAGGTCGCTATATGCTTGTGAGGGTTCACGACATCGGGATGTACCTTCGCTGCCCTATGCTCGTCTATCTGGATCTCATGGGCAAAATCGAACGAAAAGAGGATGTTGAACGTACCGTGCTTCGCCATCTCGCCCTCTACTCAGATCCAAGAGATATCAGCGGTGATCTATCTAAGACGCGCCAGGATATCATCTCCATCTACAAGCTTTCAGAAGCGGATGTTTCGAGCTGCATCGACGATCATTCTTTGATCAGCAAGATCTCATCAATACCGCGGGATCTGATCACACCCTGCGAGGTGGAGGTCGAGCTCAGATCCGAGCGTCTCGGCCTCTCCGGCCTTCTCGACAGGCTTGTTAAACCAAAATATTGTCATGGAATTCTGCGCATATTCAATAGAGAAGAGATCATTCCGTCGATAGTCCGGACTGGGAGACCGCCAGCGGAAGGCGTGTGGAGACGAGACCGGATCCAGCTGGCGGCATACGCTCTGCTCCTCGAAGATCGCTTCGGAAAGGATGTCTCCACCGGCCAGGTGGAATATGTGCGCGAGGCGTATGTCAGGCGCGTGCGCATAAGAAGCATCGACAGATCGAGGGCGCTTTGGATAAGGGACAGGGTGCGAGAGATAATTGAAGGGCAGATGCCCGATGTGAGAAATGCTCCCTGCGAGAGCTGCAATATGGTGGAGGCATGCAGAGTGAAGAGCTGCGTCGCCTCGAGCATGCTGTAAAGCCGACCTGGCTGTTGCGTAAAATCCAGAAGATCACCTGTGCTCAAGAGGACTCCTAAAACCTTTTCGGTGTAAAATATTATTAATGCAATTATGCGAGGGTTGCTAAAACCAATCTTTTTGATATAAAATATTGTTAATACAATTACGCTACAAGATGCGAGCACCCTAAAAGGAGGTTTATATGATTCCTCTCAAGTGTTCTTAATTTTCATGCTCCGGTAGGGATTTGAACCCTAGTCGAAGGAGTGAGAGTCCTTCATGATTGGCCGAGCTACACTACCGGAGCGCGGAGCAATGGTAGTCCTTCAATCATTTAACCTTTTTGGCCGGAGGTGGGGACCTTTCAGGATAATGATTAAGTGTTTCTGACATGCAGAAGAGGAGAATGTCAAAATTTCTGGCCTCAGC
>CAZMZV010000022.1:0-12884 GCA_964570975.1 uncultured Methanotrichaceae archaeon
AGAACAGATTAGGAGCTGTAATGCAGCTCCTCCTATCTTCATCTCAAAATCGCCCGGCGCGCTCCACTATTTTAAAGCGAACTCCTCCATGAAGGCAACCCAAACTCTGCGGTACTCATCGTCTTATCGCTAAAGTCTCTGTCCCCACCTTTCTCATCGCCTCCACGCCTGCGAAAAGCTCCACGAGCTTCAAGGCGAAATCCATAGCCGTGCCTGGACCTTGGCTTGTAACAATATTCCCATCCACAACTACGCGATCGTCGATGTACTTTGCGCATGATGCAACCTCGTCCCTGCCAGCGGGATGGACAGTCGCCATCTTTCCTGTTAGAATGCCGGCTTTTACAAGAACAGAGGGTGCGCCGCATATTGCTGCCACGTATTTACCAGCTTTGAACATACGCCGGATCGAGTCGAGAACGCGTGCGTCGTTGCCGAGATTCACGAATCCTGGATATCCTCCAGGCAGGACTATCGCATCTGCATTTTCAAGATCGACCTTCTCAAATGTGGTATCGGGAAGAACCTTCACGCCATGCGAGCCCTGTATGAGGCCATCCTTGAGGCCCGCAACCAGAACGTCTATACCAGCGCGCCTCAGGATATCGACCACTGTAACGAACTCTATCTCCTCAAAACCCTCCGCAAGCGGGACTATTACCCTCATAACATCACCTCAAGATCCAGGGAGAGCCTCAACGAGACCCTCTGAGGGAGCTGCCGAATTTGGTGGCTGATATCTACCTGTGGTTCATCTTCTCGGCCTTGATCGGTTATTCGGACAGCTCCACTCCGTGATAATTGCTGTTGTATTTTTAAGATATAAAGTCTCAGTTTGTGAATTCAGGCCTTTCCGAATAAGGATTAAGTGTTTCTGACATGGCAGGAGCGGTAAAGGTCCAAATTTCTGGTCTCAGCGCTTATCCGGACAGGTCCGTGAATTCCTCTCTTCTACAGATGACCTGATCTCAAGAAGAATGCTGTGAATGCTTCTGGCATCAAGCGCCACCATATCGGCCCCGGCTTGATTGTCGGGTTTTTCATGGCAACACGTATAGGATTGCCACGTGACTTCCACGCATTTTAAAAACGGGCTTCCTGTGCTCCGCCTGCGGATCATGTGCTCAAATCTCCAGACAGAGGAGGTGATCACACCAATTCTTTTGTCTTGGCGATCAATGGGGCTACAGATACTGTGCTAACACCCCGGTCAAGAGTATCCGTTGCTATCACCATCTCCACACCAGCATGGTAAAGCTTCAAAAGCGCATTGCCGGTAAGCACCGGATGGACGGCTGCCAGATACACGCTCTCAGCGCCCTGCTTCCTGAGCATCGATATCGCAGTGGCCATCGTGCCTCCCGTAGCTATCATATCGTCCGTGATGACCACATCGCGACCTTTGATGCTGATATCCTTCGGCGCGATCGAGACCTCGGTGCCGCTGTGTCTGGTCTTCTCGAGATGATCGAACTCACATCCCAATATCTCGGCCGCCCTCGATGCCATCGCTACCGCGCCCTTGTCGGGTGATATCACCACTGGATTCTTGAGGTCGAGGCCTCGAATCCTCTCAGCCAGGAGGGGTGTTGCATCCAGGTTCTTCGCAGGGCATTTGAAGTAAGATAGAACCGATGGAGCATGGATGTTGACCACGAATACCCTGGATCCCTCATTCAAGAAAGGATTCAGAGCATCTGCAATCGCCCTCGCGGTCAAGGCCTCGCCGGGCTTGAATATCTTATCCTGCCGGGCATAGCCGAAGTACGGTATGACAAGAGTCACACGCCTTCCGCGCACTATATCGAGAAGCTGCAGCAGATAAATTATGTCCCTATCCGACGGCGTGCTCTGTATTATTATAATATCATCATCCAGCTCAGACTGAAGCTGTGTGTATGCCTCACCATCAGGAAATGTCTTGTATTCGCAAAGCGCCACCTCTTCGTTCAGAATCCTTGCAACCCTTCCCGCAAGCAACTGCGACGACGGCCCTCCGATGATCATATAGCGACCTCCTCATAGATTTTGTTTGCGCGCTCTACACCTTTATATCGAAATAGCGAAGCGCGTTGGTTTTGCTAACCAGCACCAAAGATTATACTTACGGTCTGGTGACTTCCTCTCCGGCCCGAAGGTGAAGTCTTCGCTACCACCATCTCTATAACCACCAGAATAGCATGCCTCGAGACCCCATCAACCGACAACCCTCATTCGCACCTTGATGCTGGGAGTCACGATAGGCCCGACAACACGTCTGTCCCTTCCGACCTCCATCTCCCTTATGAGATCGAACACGTTTCCTGCAATCATCGCGGACTTTATAGGCCCCGCGATCTCGCAATCACGAATAAAAAATGCGTTTCTCGCCTCAACCGAGAAGTCTCCGGATATGGGATTTGCGGTATGCGCTCCAATCACGCTGTTTACGAGAACGCCCTCTCGCACATCCTCCATGATATCTCTCGTATCTGTCGATGATATTATCATGTTCCTGATACCTATTCGGGGCATGTCAGAATAGCCGGATCTGATGGAATTTCCCGTGCTAGAGACCCCGTCCTTGCCAGCGGTATATGTATCATAAAGATAGCTTTTAAGCACGCCACTATCGATGAGCATGTTTCTTCTCGACGGTACACCCTCCCCATCGAAGGCAGAGCTTGCCATGCCTCCAGAAAGAGAACCATCATCGATTATCTGGACACGCATGTCTGCTATCTTCTGGCCGAGCTTATCGGCTAAGGCAGATCTTCCCTTCTGCACGTTCTCGGCCGAGAAAGATGGTATGAGCGCGCTCTCAATGATCTCCGCGAATGCGATTGGAGATAGAACAACATCGTATGTACCAGTATCTACCGACGCGCCACCTAGCGAACTGCATGCGAGCTCTGCAGCTCTTTCCCCGACTTTGTAGGCATCCAAATTCAATCGCCTGGAGTTATCGAACTCGCTTCCGGTTGCCACCTCCTGGCCATCTCTGGATATCGCCTCCAGCGCGATATGCAGGGACGTACCGACATCTGAGAGAGCGATCCCATTTGAGTTCATAAGAAACTCTTTGCTGTATATGCACGATATCCCTCCGGAGACGGGCTCTGCGCCAGCGACTGATTTGCAACCACGAAGAAGTTCCTCTGAGAGATGAAGGATCTCATCTATATCGATCTCGGCTATTCTCTCATCGAATACATCATCTATCTCTGAAACGGGTGCTGGTTCTGGAAGACTTCTCCATGCATCATCCGGCCCGAAGATACGTGCTGCGCTCAGTGCAGCGCTTGCGATCTCATCGATGCAGCTCAAATCGCTCGTGCTGGAGAATCCCACGCCGCCCTTCAAAACTGCACGGAGGCCGAGACCACGAAGCATACTCTCGCTGATGCTATCGACATGGTCCCTTCGCAGCTCGATAGTGAAACTCCTGCTCAGAACTCCAAAGACCTCGGCCTCGTCTGCTCCCAGGCTCAAAACCCTCTTGAGGAGCCTCTCAGCATGCTCCACCAAAACTCCCTCATCCGATATATCTGAGATCCTCCTCGCCCCCGCTCTCATAAGGTATCTGCGCCCTCTCCATCTCCTGGAGCTTGCTGACTATTCGTTCCATCTCGCCAGCTCTGTCCTCGAGCGCCTGCATACCCACTTTTATCCCGAGCGCCTTGGAGAGAACCTTGAGAACCTCATGAGCTGATTTCGGATCTACGAGGTATCCGCTGGTTGTGCCCATGAGACAGACCGCCTCTATGCCTCTCAGACCGCCAAGCCCCACGAGGAGGCCACTGACTCCGATTATCCCGCCGCCGGGCTCGTTCTCATGGAACATCACGCCCAGACTCTTCATCTCCTCCACAAGCTCCGGGCTGTTTGTCGCGCCTATCACCTGCGGCTCCACGAACTGGCCTGTGCCATAGCCGCCAAGGGTGTAGATCCTGCGAACCCCGAACTCCTGAGCTATATCCAAAAATATGCCGGTGAGCTCATAATGCCCCTCATTCGTGGCGCTCTGATAATCACCCACCAGAATCAGGAGATCTGGCTCTCCATCCTTTCCTTCATATGCGTAGATCTCATTCCTCACCTGTCTTACGGTGCCATCCGGCTGGACTAGAACCTGTGGAGGGAAATGGGGGGAGTAAATCTCGATTATCTTCTCTGCCTTCAACTCCTCAATTAGATGCTCGGCCACGAGCTTCCCGACATGGCCGACGCCTGGCAGCCCCTCCACGAGGATGGGGCTTTCAAGGGTTACCTCCTTGAGCCTACGAACAAATGTCTTCTTCATGCATTCTCCCCTTTCGGGCCCATCTCGCGGGATAGAGCACGGCGATACCTGCCATACCTGTCCACAGGCGAGAACCTGGCCGGCTTTGTAACTTTAGTGGTGGATCCACACTTGGGGCATATCTCTTTGAGTGTGTACAGGTTACAAGTTTCGCATCTCAGTATCTTCGATCTTACCAAAGCTATGCCTCTCTTATAAACGCGCCCTCTCCTCCGTGTTGCTCCATGTACTTTATGGCAGCCTGCGCGGACTTGCGCAGCACGGCTTCAGCGTGCTTGTAATCTGGAGCTACCACCTTTATTCTGTACCGCGGCGCGCCAACGTACTTTATCTCGAGGGTTGCGTCCTTGTCCCTGATACGCTTGGCCTGCTTCAGGGCCTTTTTGATGATCTCCACACCATCTGGCGCGAATGATTTGAGATCTACATACCCAGAGATCTCAACCATCGGTATCTTCACGTTCTCCTTTGCTAGAGTGGCGATCTTCTTTATGTCATCCGCAGTCAGACCGCTATCTGCAAGGCTCACCTCACCGCTTACGGCAGCCTCCTCGAGCGCACCATACAGGCTGTTGTAGTTCTTCATCAGAGCATCTTTTACGCGCCTAAGATCATCCTCCCGACCATCATAGGCCATCTGCAGCCACTTCCACGCCTTGAGGTCGGCCTTCCACGCCTGGATCTTCTCCCTCCGCTGGTGCTCGTTGACGTCCTTGAGAGAAAGATCGATATGGTGCTTCGATTTATCAACATTCAAGACCTTACATACGATCTTCTGTCCCTCCCGGACATGGTCGCGAATGTACTTTATCCAGCCGCTCGCCACCTCTGAGATGTGGATGAAACCCTTCTTGTCCACGTACTCATCGAGCGTGACGAATGCTCCAAAATCCAGGACTTGATCCACGGTGCATACCACAAGATCCCCAGGCTCCGGCCAACCTTCGCGTTTCATTCAGATCACTCTGGTATTCCGATCACTCTAATGCTTCGAGTATCTCGGTCTTGATCTCCGCCTTGCCGCCTCTCGGCTCTGCAAGCGTCCTGCCGCATACAAGGCATTTTACTACAGTGGCAGCTCTGCTGAATATCACCTGTACGTTCTCACAATCGTTGCACTTGACCCTCAAAAACTTCGACAGACTCATCCCTCCACCAGCTCGAACTTTCCAAGGCGGATTCCCTTTCTGTTATGGGCCTTCTTGCACAAACTGCATCTGTATCTGAGATTGACCCGCTTCGTTGGCTTATCTCCACCCGGCACCTTGGAGAACTTACCCTGGTTGCCAGTGCCATTTGCCCTGGCCTTCTGTCTGGCGATACGTGTCATGGAGCGCGCCTGTCCTCTTCTCACCCTCTCAACGGTATGGGTTGTATGCTTCTTGCAGAAGGGACAGTGGGCCTCAATCTCCTTTGGCATCTTCATGATTAATCCTCACTTCTACAGCTACATTTTTACTGCACAGATTTCTTGCATGGATCTTTGGGAGCATCACAACATCATCTTTCTTCAGCATATACCGCTTCCCGTCAACCCCGACGAACATCGGGATGCTGTCCAGCAACCTCACAGCGGTGTATTCCTTGGCTATATCTTTTTTGCCCGTTAAAGGTCTTTCGGTGCTAGAACGCGAGAGGTGTGAGAGTATATCCTCCCTGCATCTCGTAAGGGCCTTGAGTATGTTCTCGTAAAGAGCAACCTCCTCTTCTGTCATACCATCCGGAGGCTTTGCTGGTGTCGAGGCGCTTGCCTGCATCATCGCCTTCTTCGCTATCTTTTTAATTCTGAGATCTATGAGCTTGGTTATGCTCTTTCTCGTGGATTTGAGCTCATCCTCTATTATCTGAGCCTCGACGCTGAAGCGATCCTCTAGCTGTGATAGTTCCTCTTCGAGAGATGCTATATGCTCTCCGGCCAGTCTGTAGAAATCGCCTTCTAGATTCTGAAGCTCCGCAGACCGCCTTTCCCCTCTGAGGACATTTGCCAGGTCGAGCTCCATAAGTATCCGCCAATTTGTATGACTTCCGCTCCGCAGATCGGAGCTGCGCCCTCTTACTCTTTCAGGCCACAGACTTAATCTTTATCGGCTCAGCTCTGCCATGCCCCTTGCCATCAGGAATATGGCAGCATAAGCAGGCAGCTCAGTCTTGCCATCCTTCAGCTCGAACGACTCTCCCATGATCTCAAGGCTGGTGGGGCGCTGGATATCTACAGTAACACTATCGCTACCGAATACCACCGCATCTCTGAGAGGATTGAATGACTTCAGAGAATCGATGCTCAGCTTTGTAACCCTCAGACCGGTGCCGCCGTGCAAGCTCTCCGGGAACCTTATTAGCCTGTGTATGTCCGCGGTCACCGGCTCGTCGGTTTCACCCTTATCTAGAAACGCTACGCTCTCCTCCATGAGATAGGGCAGTATCAACCCCCAAATACCGGGAGCGTACTTGAAGAAATCCAGGTTCCCAGAACGTATGCTCTTGATTGCGTTTTCATCTCCTATCTGCGACAAGAATACTCTCGCTCTTCTGTTGCCTATCCCCTTGACACCCTGCAGGATCTTCAGAGCCTCCTCGTGATCCATCTCTCTGAAGTACTCCACCATGGACTGTATAGCGCGGTTGATCCTGCCGCCCCAGCCGGCGGAGTCGAAGGATGGTCCCCGTATAGATCTCGCCCTCTCAACACCCGCGTCTCCATCGACAGCTATCTCATAGATGTATCTCTCCAGATCTAGGCCCCGGCCCGTAAGATAATCAACTATCTCCCTCCTGGCATCGCTTCTGAGCTTCAGGATAGCAGGATCTCGTACATGTATATGATAACCGCGCCCGCCGGAGAAGACCACGCTTATGCTCTCCGCGGAGAAACCGAAATCATCCAGCAGGAACTCCAGCAGCTTCATGGTCTCGGCCTTCACCCGCTCTAGCATCTCAGTGTATGAGCGACGAACGGTGCGATCTTTGTACTCCGCGAGGTGGTCCGCATCCAGATCGAATATCAGATCCGCTCCCCTCCAGATCTTCTCCCTCATCGTCGGAGCATTCGGCTTCATGTAATACGCAGCGGAGTAGTATATGTGCGCCGGCACCGTGCTTCTAATGTAGTCCACGAGCGCTCTCCTGTTTGAGAATGACTTGTGCCTCCTCATGCCGGGCGTATCATAGAAAATGAAGCCCCACTCTCTGGAATCAATTTGAGGCGGTGGCTCCATCGATGCCATTAGATAGTACTCCTTGAATCTGGCGCGCAGATAGCTCGCAGTCAAGCTGTTCACGAGACCACCGTTCGACCATCTCTTTACAATTTCATAACGTGAATTCCTCTACGCCTGAAGATGGGATTTACACCACGTTGTTCTCTATCAAAGGTCCGTGACTCGCGTCATCGAAATCGAAAGCTTGCTCGCCTTATTCAGTAAGTGTTTTGCCGTTTTACGTAACTCCATAGGGCCCGCTGAAGCGAGGCCACGACCTCATTCTTTTGAGTGCTCCTCGCCCATATACTCCTTTTGTATTCTCACGACCTCTGCGCTATCTTTAGCGGCTGCATACTCCTCCAGGGGCTCCCGGTTGAGTTCGAAGAATGTGTGCCCCCATGTGAACTTCGATAACACCAGCGATGCCTGCTCCCTCTCCCCCAGGATGAAGAGCGCTGCTGCAAAAGCCTCCGCTGTGGAAAGCTGGAAGGGTTTGCCGAAATTGACGGGGTTAGCTGCGATAAGGAAGGGCAGAGCTCTGCACTCTCCACGCAGATCTTCGAAAACCCTCTCCGCCTCCGCCCAGCTGCAGTCCAAGGCTGCCAAACCCCGCCCAACATATCTGTCGGCTGGAGATAAAGCCCTCTCCGCAAAAGGACTCAGGATCAGATATCCGTGGAGGGAGCGGAGCCTGCGGGTTAGCTTTGCGATACCGAAGCGCGCAAGCTTCTTTGCTGTGCATCTCTTAGGATCGCACTGGGCTGCATGATATATCAGAAGATCCATCCCAGTTTAGTATAACCGATAATCCTATTAACGTTGTGTTCAACCCTCCGTACATCTTTGATTTAAGAAGGTATCAGGAGCTAATCCCGATGAGCGAGGTCTCCAAGGAGTATAACTTCAAAGAGGTAGAGGAGAAGTGGATTAAGAGCTGGGATCCATCTATCTATTACTTCGACTGGGAATCGAAGAAGCAGCAGTATATAATCGACACGCCGCCACCATATCCCACCGGCAATTTTCATATCGGAAACGCCTTGAACTGGTGCTATATAGATTTCGTTGCAAGGTACAAGCGGATGAGGGGCTACAATGTCATGTTCCCACAGGGGTGGGACTGTCATGGTCTGCCGACAGAGGTCAAGGTGGAGGAGACTTATCACATAACAAAGAATCAGGTTCCAAGAGAGGAGTTCCGCAGGCTCTGCGAGGAGATGACCGCTCAAGCGATAGAGAGAATGCGCAATACAATCATCCGTCTCGGCATTTCCACCGACTGGTCTAATGAGTACATCACGATGAAGCCTGAGTATTATGTGAAGACGCAGCGCTCATTCGTACAGATGTACGAGAAGGGAATGATATACAGAGAGGATCACCCTGTCAACTGGTGTCCCAGATGCGCCACTGCTATAGCCTTCGCCGAGGTCGAGTACGATACCAGAACTACGACCCTGAACTACATGCGTTTTGAATCGAAGGACGGCCTCCTTGAGATAGCCACGACCAGACCCGAGCTTCTTCCTGCATGCGTCGCTGTGGCTGTAAATCCAGACGACGAAAGGCATATCGGTTTCGTCGGCAAGACCGTAAAGGTCCCGGTATTCGACTATGAGGTTCCAGTTATAGCGGATCGAGCCGTCGATCCATCTTTTGGTACGGGTGTCGTCATGATCTGCACCTTTGGCGACAAGCAGGATGTTCGCTGGTGGGTCGAGCACAATCTGCCTCTGAGACAAGCGATAGATAGAGAGGGACGGATGACGGCGATCGCGGATAAGTTCCAGGGGATGAGCATAGAGGAGACGAAGAAGGCGATCATCGAGGAGATGCTCTCCAAGGGCATAATCTACAAGCAGGAGCCCCTCGAGCAGAACGTCGGCCTGTGCTGGAGGTGCAAGACTCCCATCGAGATACTCTCCGAGAGGCAGTGGTTCGTGCGGATAGACCCAGCGGTGATATTGAAAACGGCTGATGAGATCGAGTGGGTACCGGAGCACATGAAGCTCAGGCTGAAGAACTGGACCGGCACGATGGAATGGGACTGGTGCATATCCCGTCAGAGGGTCTTCGCCACCCCGATACCTGTCTGGTACTGCAAGAGATGCGGCAAGGTGCTGGTCGCAAAAGAGGAGTGGCTGCCAGTAGATCCCACCAAGACTGCACCGCCAATTAGATGCGAATGCGGATCCAGCGAATTCGAGCCTGAGGAGGACGTTCTTGATACATGGATGGACAGCTCTATATCCGCGCTCCATGTTACTGGCTGGCTCAGCCGCAACGACCCCAGGTATCCAGCCCAGCTCAGACCGCAGGGGCATGATATCATAAGGACATGGGCATTCTACACCATACTCCGCTCGATGGCTCTTGTAGGCGTTAAGCCTTGGGATACCATCCTCATAAACGGCATGGTTTTGGGAGAGGATGGAAGGAAGATGTCCAAGTCGCTGAACAATTTTGTAGTGCCGGAAGAGGTTTTCGAGAAGAACGGCGCAGATGCTTTGAGGCAATGGGCTGCCCTCGGCGGTTCACCAGGCTCCGACGTCATGTTCCAGTGGAAGGAGATCACAGCGGCGAGCAGGTTCCAGCAGAAGCTCTGGTCCATATACAGATTTGCTGCGCCATTCGCACGCGACATAGATGCAGCTCCCACACAGATAGATCGCTGGCTTCTCGGCGAGCTGGGAAGGCTCGTATCAAAGGTGACCGAGGCGATGGAGCGCTACCAGTTCGATGAGGCGTTCAGAGCTATACGCACCTTCACATGGGAGGTGCTGGCCGATGACTACATCGAGATAGTGAAGAGCAGGCTCTACGGCCCGGATTCGGAGGAGAGAAGAGCGGCCCAAGCGACTCTGTACAGAGCACTCGATGTGTTATGCAGGCTGATGGCGCCGTTCGTACCCTTTATCACAGAGGAGATCTACACATCGCTTAGTGGAAAGAGCGTCCACACCGAGAGCTGGCCTTCGCCTGTGGAGTACACATCCCCAGAGGGGGAGCTGATACGAAAGATCGCAGCTGCGATAAGACGCTACAAGGCTGAGAGGGGGATGGCCCTGAACGCTCCCCTCCCCGGCGTGGAGATATACACAAAAATGAAACTGGAGACGATCGATCTAAAAGGCGTTGCGAATACCACGATAGACCTCAGAAACGGACAGCCGGAGATAGTTAGCAGGGCGGTCGCTGTAAAGCCTGTGATGCGACTTATCGGTCCGAGGTATAAGGGCCAGGCAGGGGAGATAGTGAAGGCGCTAACATCAATGGATCCATCCGATTTAGAGGAGAAGCTATCCAGAGGCAATATCGATATCAACGGCGCTGAGATCACCCCCGAGATGGTGGAGATCGTACGTGAGACGCTCTCCAGGGGAGAGGCGGTAGACGTTCTAAGGATAGAAGAGGCGACGCTGGTGATACGGAGGGGCGCTTGATAGAGGTCGAGGCGAAGGCGCGAGCGCCTGATGATGCAGAGGAAAGGATCCTCAGAATGGGCGCTGTGAGGGCAGGAGTGGAGAGGCATACCGACATCTACTTCCGCTCCCCCGTTCGCGATTTCGCGGCTACAGATGAGGCGCTACGCATCAGAATCAAGGATGATGGCGCCTATCTCACATATAAAGGGCCAAAGCTGGATTCCGAGACGAAGACGCGCCTGGAGCTGAGCGTCAGGGTGGATGATGCAGATGTTGCTGAAAGCATCCTGGAGGCCCTCGGCTTCTCTCGATTCGCTGTTGTCAGGAAGATAAGAGCAAAATACAGACTGGGTGATGCGATAATAGCGCATGATGATGTTGAATCTCTCGGCAGATTCGTCGAGGTTGAGATCGGGGCATCTCATGATAACGCCAAGGACAGGGAGCGCGTACTTGAGATCCTGTCCAAGATAGGGTCTGGAGAGATTATAAGGCTCTCTTATCTTGAGCTTCTTGAGAGGATTTTTAAAAGATGAATCACATCTATTCATTATGAGCAGAAGAGCTGAGAGCGCCATGCTCTCGATGCTGGTTCTGATAGTCGCGGTCCAGCTCCTTTCTCTGGGGATGATGCCGGCGCTATCAGCCAGCGAGGTCCGGGTCTTCGAGGACCCATCTGCAACATCGAATGCGATACTTTACGTAGTTCTGGTGCTGCTATTCACCGGCTTTCTCCTCCTGGCAACACGCCTCGGCTGGAGCTGGCTCATCTCCGGTAGCATTCAGCTCTGCCTTTTCTTGAGCATATTCTACGTTCTAAGCGTGTACCTGCCAGAGCTCATGGCATTTCTCATCTCGATCGCTCTGATGCTCGCTATAATCTACTATCCTGAGTGGTATGTTATAGATTCTGTGGGCATTCTGGTCAGCGCTGGCGTCAGCGTTCTTTTCGGGATCAGCATGAGCGCGATTCCTGTGATCGTTCTCCTTCTGATCCTCGCGGTATACGACGCTATATCTGTGTACAAAACAAGACATATGGTCTCTCTGGCGGAGAGCGTCATAAATATCAAGGCACCACTTCTTTTCGTTGTGCCGAAGAGCTGGGGATACAGCTTTAGAGGAGAGGCTCGTCTGGGCCATAGCGATGGAAGGGGCGCTTACTTCCTCGGCCTTGGCGATGCGATAATGCCCACAGTTCTTGTCGTCTCTGCGAACTGGTCCCTTCCCGATGGTTACACCCTTTTTGGTGTGGCGCTCCCAGCCATAGGCACGATGCTCGGCACATATCTAGGCTTCGCGATACTCGCAACGGCATCAAGCGACAAGCCACAGGCTGGCCTGCCGTTCCTGAACGGCGGTGCTATTAGCGGCTTTCTTCTTGGATGTGTATTAGCTGGCGTCTCACCGGTATGAGATAACATGCAAACCGCGGTCTAAAGGCAAAGCATGCGGAGCGGTTGAACTGAAGCGGCTGGATTAAAAGCGGAACAACATAGGCATAGATTCTTCTACAGCATACTTATTGGCACAGATTCCTACCAAAGTTATGCCTTAGCAGAGCGATTCAAAGACAGCCGTCCAAAAATAAAGCTTTCCGTATGGGAAAAAGTGAATTATGCTCTTTCATTTGCAGAAGAGACTCCTGACCACCTCTGTGAGTATAGGTCCAGCACAATCGATGACCTTGGCCTCGAATATCCAGCCCTTTCCAGCTGGTAGCTCTCCAGTCACCATGATCGCGCATCCCTCGTGCTGGCTCAGATCGATCTCATGTGAGGCAGCCAACTCCTCTGCGGCTGTTGCAGGTTTCACTATCTGCGTCAACCTCACGGTGCAGCAGTGCTCGCGCGGCATTATGATGGAAAATCTGCCATTCTCAACAATACCCAAGAACCTATCCATGAACTTCACCTCCCAGAAAGTAAAATACACATATAATGCAGATGGATTAAAAATCTTTTGCAACGATCGCGA
>CAZMZV010000022.1:12984-21693 GCA_964570975.1 uncultured Methanotrichaceae archaeon
AAGTAAAATACACATATAATGCAGATGGATTAAAAATCTTTTGCAACGATCGCGATACCCTTTCAAATAGGTACAAAGTAACCGAGATAACCAATAGCTACATGCCCTCTGATATTGAGCTCTTTCTCCAGATGTCCCTCAACTTCGGCGATAACTATTTAGTTCAAATTAAATAACTGGCTGTGATAGAGAATAGCAGGGCGCAGACTCCGGTCTTCAGGCCGGAGAGGAAGTCACGTGCTACAGCCATCGCATCTCTCCATGCATAGAGATCGGAGACCACATGGAGCTCTGGATGCATAGAGCTGGATGCGATAAATCCTCAAACATATGATGCCTTCCGTGTGGTTATCATGAAGCGAATATACATGGATCATTCGGCCACAACTCCTGTGGCACCTGAGGTCCTTGAGGCCATGCTGCCTTATTTCAGGGAGCGTTACGGCAATGCATCGAGCCTCCACGAATTCGGCAGAGAGGCCCGAGAGGCCGTGGAGAGCGCTAGGGAGAGGTTGGCTTCGTTGATCGGGGCGAGCCCAGAGGAGATATACTTCACGAGCGGAGGGACCGAGTCGGATAACATGGCGCTGAAGGGCGTCGCTCTCCGTTGGCGGTCAAAAGGCAGGCATATAATCACAACCTCGATAGAGCATCCCGCGGTACTGGAGGTCTGCAGAGCTCTGGAGCGGCTGGGCTTCGATGTGACATACGTTCCTGTAGACAGCCAAGGAATAGTAGATCCGCTCGATATAGAGAGATCCATACGCGATGATACTATACTAATCTCTGTTATGCATGCCAACAACGAGATCGGCACGATTCAGCCGATAGAGAGGATCGCAGAGATTGCGAGATCGAGAGGCATATTATTCCACACTGATGCTGTGCAGACCGTCGGCAAGATCCCTGTGAACGTGAATCGTCTGGGCGTCGATCTTCTCTCCATATCAAGCCACAAGTTTTACGGTCCGAAAGGTGTGGGTGCGTTGTATGTGAGAAAAGGTACTAAGATCGAGAGCATAACCCAGGGCGGCGGGCATGAGAGAGGCCTGAGATCAGGGACCGAGAACGTACCAGGTATAGTTGGCATGGGAAGAGCGGCCGAGCTCGCCTCGGAGATAATGGAGAGCGAGATCGAGAGGCTCACGGCGCTTAGAGACAGGCTCAAGGCGTTCGTGCTCTCGAACATCGAGGACTCGTGGCTCAACGGCCACCCGACAAAGAGGCTACCCTCAAATCTGAATTTCGGTTTCGGCAGGGTTGAGGGCGAGTCGCTTTTGCTGTACCTCGATTCGAAGGGTATAGCTGTATCCACAGGATCCGCATGCTCATCCAAAAAATTGGAGCCAAGCCACGTGCTCCTGGCTCTCGGACTCGAGCCCGTCCGGTGCCACGGCTCTCTCAGGATCACTCTGGGCAGGGATAACACAAGAGATGATGTAGATTACGCCGGAGAGTGTATTCTCGAGGCTGTTAGAAGATTCCGGGAGATATCAGCAATACATTAGTGGGTTTTTAGGAATCCTCACAAGTATGCTGCAACAAGTGAGAATCTTAAAAGAGGGGTTTATAGGAGTCCTCATTAGCTTCCAAAGCCCCAGCCGAGCAAATCCGTCCCAGTCGTGATGCCTATTAATCATACGTATGGTGCGAAAATGCCTCCGAACAATTTCCAGGGGTGACACTGGGTCGTGGGTGTTTCGAGACCTGTTCAATGTCATGATTGGTTGCGACTTCCTCTCCGGCCTGAAGACCGACGTCCTCGCTATTCCTACACCCATCCCTCTAAATGCATGTAACCGCAACAATTCCATATTTGAGGGCGTGTCATCTTGCACCCAGATACCCCAGGACGGCGTTGAGATCTCTGACGCTCATCTGTCCGGGAGCCACGGGATCTTTCACATAGCCATACGTGAGCACGGAGCCGTAGATGGGAGCCACTGCTCTGAGATGCCTTCCAAGCATGCCCATTCCTATAATGCAGAGGGGATGCTCGCTCTCGAGCAGAACCTTTAGAAGATCCAGCGCATCGAAGAGCGTATGGGGTGTTACAGCGACCTTTACTATATCTGCTCCAGCTCGAACGGCATCTCTTACCTTCGATCTCACGTCCGGCATGCCAACGAAGTCATGATATGATATGATAACCGGGCTGGATATGTTTTCAAGCAGCCTCTGCCGGCCGGGCGCCATGAGCTCGATGTCGACGATATCCGAGAAACGGGATGCCTCTATCAGTATATCTATCCTCCTCTCCTCGGATCCTCTGAAAGATCCACCCTCAGTCGCGATCCGATTCGTGGCTATTATCGGTAAAGATACGGATGATCTTATTCTCTTTAACGCCTCTAGTCCATTCTCCAACAGGTCCAGACGGACCTCTATTACATCAGCTCCCTGCTGCTCCGCCTCGTGCGCCAGAAGCTCTGCATCGGCGCCCAGAGATGCCACTATTGCAGGTCTTTTTATCTTCACGCTTCCCAGGTTCAGAACTTCAGTCATCTCTCGATTATCGTCTCCTCGATGCTCATGCCAAAATGTCTAGCACCGCTCTCCACATGGACCAGAACCTTATCACCTGGCTTCAGCTCCGCCACCGAGATCGGCGTGCCATCCTCAGAGACTAGCTTAATAGTCTCAGCGTTTTGGAGCAGTGTGCTTATTCTCTCGCCATCTATCTCGGCCTCGACCAGGACCATCGGCCTGCGCTCTATCTTGACCCTTCCGACTATGGCCTTTCTGCTCACACCATCTTTGTCCACAATTGTAACCTCGTCGCCGCTCTTCAACTCCGAGAGGTAGCGGGTCTTGTCCCCCACGCGGATGTAGGCATGAACAGCACCTGCATTCACCCTGAAGGGCCTGGCGGCCACATAGGGGCTCTCCTCAGACTCGCTCTGTATAAGGAAGAACGCCCTCGACTGAGAGCCTATGAGCATACCCTCTCCCCTTCGCATCAGGCTGCAGGTATCTACGCAGACTCTATCGCCCATGCCAACCGGCTTTACAGATGTAACAGTCGCAGCCTTCAGATCGACCCTGCTCATCGCCAGCCGCTCTGCAGCAGCCTGGACCCGTTTTATCTCCGAAGGATCTCTGGTATCCAGGAGCACACCGTCCGCACCATGCTCAAGCGTGGAGAGCGCGACCTCTGCCTCGGTGGCTGAGCGCACGCAGCTGATTATCTTGACGTCATATCCCTGAAGCGCCGCGATCATGTTCTCCAGGGGTATGACCTTCCAGTCCGTTCCAACGACGAGCAGATAATCGACATGCTTGCCGAGTTCAACCGCAAAAAGCTCATCATCTTTGGATCTTATCTCCACGTAGCCTCCAACCTGCCCATCGAAATCCTCGGCGGCCTCGATGAGCTCCTCTTTTGGCCAGTCAAGTATCGTCAAATCCTCAGAACCGCGTTCGCGGCCGAAGCAAGCGATCTTTATGCTCCCCAGCTCTCTGACAAGATCGACGTGCTCCCGGCTGGTAACCACGAAATCAAAACCAGACTCCAGTGCAGTTGTTATGAGTGGCTTTATATCATCCCAGTCAGGCGCGAGCGCCATGAGCCATTTCTCTTTCATCATATCACCTCGGCCTCGAGACCCCGCATTCCGACCGGGGAGGAGGCGCGCATGAATGTATATTCGACAAAGGGATATTTCAGCACAGTGCTTCAAACCTTGACGATCAAATAGAAAGCAAAAGCGAGGCTCCGGGCACGATGCATCTCTTCGAAGAAGACCACGGTAAGATCGCAGAGGCATCGTTTCAATTCGCCACCACAGACTCCAGAGCTGCGTATCGCGATATCGAACGGACATTTAAGAGGTACGGATATACCAGGATACCAGGCCTTTTCATATCTGTGGACTTCGAATTGTAGATGGGCAGGACCTCCATCTTGGAGATCTTTTCAAGGCCAGATTCTCCGTTTAACCTTCCTCGCCAGCTTTTTGGCCATTATACGAAATGGCGTTCTGTTGCACTCGATTGCCGTTCTGCCCTTCCGTATCGCCTCGAGGGCGTCCTCCTCGTTCATGGCCTCTAGATGGGTGATTCCAAGACCCACCGTCTCTATCATGTGAGAATCGCTCCCTGCGACTATGGAAATTCCTCTTCTTTCGGCCTCATATCTCGCCCGAAGGTTGGATATGCCAACGATGTACTTGGAGTTGCATACCTCCACAGCATCCACGGGCGGTATCCTGCCTATCGAGTGCCTGAAAAGATGATAGGGATGCGGCAGAACGGTGATGCCCCCGAGATCCCTTGCTGCATCTATGGTCTCCTCTGGGGTTAATCCCACGGCTGGCATCTCATCCGTCCCTAGCACGATGAGATGGCCCTCTGAGGTATCTATCTCCACACCCCTAACCACGATAATCTCTGGATATCTCGACCTGCAGATCCTGCATGCTGCAATCGATCCCGCGAGCGTGTTGTGATCCGTGATAGCGATTCCGTTGAGGCCGATTCTTCTCGCGATTCTCAGTATATCCTCGACGCTTGCTCTTCCATCTGAGTAGCTGGAGTGGATATGAAGGTCGAATCTCATACATCTCTCGGATCTGCAATCGATCCTGCAAGCGCTGTAGCTGCAGCAGTCGCAGGCGAAGCCAGGTACACCTTTCCGTTCCTTCCCATCCTCCCGCGGAAGTTCCTGTTGGACGTCGATAAACACACCTCCCCATCTCCAAGAACTCCCATGTGAGCACCGAGGCATGGTCCGCAGCCTGGAGGCCCGATCATGGCGCCTGCCTCGACAAGAGCCTCTATAGCTCCTGATCTGAGAGCCGCGAGATACACCTCTCTGGAGGCGGGGATAACAAGCGTTCTGACCTTGACCCTTCTGCCCCTCAGGATATGAGCAGCGGTCTCCAGATCCTCGAGCCGGCCGTTCGTGCAGGTGCCTATGAAGACCTGGTCGACCTCAATGCCCACCAGATCCGTGACAGGGTGGACGTTATCCACCCTATAAGGAGCTGCAACCTGTGGAGGCAGATCGCTAACATCGTACTCAAGCTCTCTGAAGTACGAGCCGGGATCTGAGTGAACATGTTTGTATCGATTCCGCGCTCTTCCTGAGAGATATTCATCAACAACACCATCCGGTGGAACGATGGCTGCTTTAGCTCCCATCTCGACGCCCATATTGCAGAGTGTCATCCTGCCAGCTATTCCCATTCTCTCTACGACCTCGCCGACGAACTCCACAGCCATATAATTGGCGCCATCAGCGCCCATCTCTTTTATTATAAACAGAGCGAGGTCTTTCGCAGAGACCATCTTGCTCAAAGAGCCGATTAGACGTATGCATATCGTCTCGGGTACCTTGAACCAGAGCCGCCCTCTCGAGTATATCTCGGCCATATCGGTAGCACCGACCCCAGTCCCGAATGCTCCCAAAGCCCCATATGTACATGAGTGTGAATCGGCTCCAACAACAAGAGCACCAGGAAGTGCGAAACCCATCTCTACGAAGACCTGATGGCATATGCCGTATCCACAGTCGTAGAAGTTCTCTATTCCCTGCGTCCTCACCCAGCTTCTGACCTCGGCCTGGAGGGTCGCAGCAGTCTCGTTGTTCGCGGGAACGATATGATCGAACGGAATCACTACCCTGCTCGGATCCCAGACCTTCTCAGATCCCATTTCCCCGAAGGCTTTTATGGCCAGCACGCTTGTGCCATCATGTGACATAGCGTAATCTACTTCCGCGTCCACAATATCCCCTGCTTCAGCCTCTCTGCCGGAGGCTCTGCTGAGTATCTTCTCGCTTATCGTCGGCAGTGGACCACCCCAGTTAAAAGCTGATGCCAAAGCTAAATACGTTTTTGGGTTTGAAGAGCATTCATTTCTTCCAGAAGCCTGGGACCATTAGCACCAGTACAGTCATGATCTCAAGCCTGCCCATCCACATGCAAAGAATCAGTATGATCTTCCCGATCGGATTCACATCAGCATAGCTCATAGCTGGGCCGACAGGACCGAAGCCAGGCCCGACATTTCCGAGGCAGCTAGCAACCGATGATATAACCGCTTCCAAATTCATAGCGGGATCTGAATAAGACACCAGTGCGAGCATTATACAGCCCAGAGCAAATGTCAAAAGATATACTCCAAAGAAGCCGATCGTGGATCTGACTATCTCCTCTCTGATAGCTGCCTCCTGAAGCTTAACCTGTATCACGGCCTTCGGATGTATCGCAAGTATGAGCTCCCTATGAACGTATTTCAACATCAACAGGATCCTCACCACCTTTATGCCACCACCCGTGGAGCCAGCGCATCCACCTATGAACATGAGCACGAGCAGGACCATTTTCGAGGCTGGCGACCAGGTATTGAAATCTGCAGTGGCGAACCCCGTAGTTGTCATTATCGAAACAACCTGGAAGAGCGCATGTCTGAATTGGTCCATAAGGGTGCCATCTACACCAGCGCTTACGACAACAATCACTGTAGCGATCGCAATTATCGCAGAGTAAAACCTGAACTCATGATCGTCGATCAGGCATCTCCTGTTGATATAAATCATCTTGTAATGAAGCGCAAAGTTTGCGCCTGCGAGAAACATAAATACTACTATTATATAATCAACGATGGGATTTCTGTAAGCCGCGATGCTTGAAGATTGTGGGGAGAATCCGCCTGTTGCCATTGTGCTGAATGTATTGCACACGGCGTCGTAAAGCGGAATTCCAGCTAGCTTGAGGAGGACGGCCTCTACTATCGAGAGAGCCAGGTACACCCCCCATAGCAGCTCCGCGGTCTGCCTTATCCTGGGCGTCAGAGACTCCTTATCTGGCCCCGGTACCTCGGCCTTGTAGAGCTGTCTTCCGGCGACACCCAACTTCGGGAGGATTGCAACGAATAACAGAATTATGCCCATCCCACCAAGCCACTGGGAGAAGGATCGCCAGAAGAGGAGGCCGTAATATGTTGGCTGGTCAGGCATCGCAGAGATATTGGTGTTGGTGGCTAGCCATAGGAGATATTCGACAGATCCTGCGATTGTCAATGCTACGCTCTCTCTTGCGATTGTATCGTTTACAACCCAGTACCCAGCGCTGTTTGATTCCGTGAATATCGAAGCGCCTGTGGTGGTGAAACCGGACATCGATTCGAATAACGAGTCTATAAAGCCGATGCCGAATAAGATGTACGGTATGGCACCGATTATTGCTGCAGCAAGCCATCCGAAGGCAACGAGTGCGAAGCCGTCTTTGATGCTCAGATCCCCAATCTCGCCTCGGCTTCTAAATATAACGCTAACGCCCAGCGCGAACAGTGACGTAAGCGCAAATGCCACTACCCCCTCTGGCTCTCTGTAATACGCAGCGACCATGCCGGGAATCAGCATCAAAATGCCCAGTATCCTGAGCAGATCGCCGAATGCGTAGAGGAGACTTCTTTTATTCATCTGGACGCCACTCGAGACGCGATTTCTTTTCAGAAAAGCTGCATTTATCAGCTCCGACGGACTATCGTTTCTTGCTTATAAACATACCGGATCTTGTGCTGTTCCAATAATTCCAGGCGATGCGATCGCTATCTACTTTTCTTATCAAAATTTTGATTCGCATGAATTGGATCTCTGCTATTGGATTTCTGAACATTATTCAACACAGCAGGATCTTGTAATTTCAAGATCGATGGCATGGATCTCGAACGATTCTTGATTTGAGAGATCATCAAGCGAATAGAACCCCCATAAAACCCTTCACCTCCTGGACCCCTCCGGATATGAGATCGTTCTGCATATGAGACCCTGACCGAGAATTCAGAACCCACCATGATCTCAGTGGCCCCTTAGTCCTTGGTCTATCTTTCCTGCATTTACTTTATATCCGCATCTCGCTGCTATTGTAAAAGCATCCGGTAGAAGATCATTTGCCTTCACCATCTGAGCTTCGCCGTTCGATCCCACCATCACGATATCGATATCTCCGAACTCGATTATGATCTGTCTGCATATTCCGCATGGCGTTATGGGCCTGGCTGAGTCTCCAGCAACGGCTAGTGCGACGAACTCCCTCTCGCCGGCTGCGATGGCGCTGGCTATCGCGGATCTCTCGGCACAGATACCGGCGCCAGAGGATGCGTTCTCCATGTTCGCACCGACATAGATGCGGCCGCTTCTGCACAAAAGAGCGGCTCCCACCCTGAAATTCGAATACGGCGCGTATGCATGGCTCTTAGCCTCGATAGCAGCACGTACGAGCTCATCGTATTCGCCTGTATACGGGCGCGGTATGGATCTCAGAACACCAATATACATGCACTCATGGGGAGGTATGTTGGGTATTGTCATAGGTCCTGCATCGCATACCTCAACAGGCGCCCCTCTGATCAAAGCTGCAGGTATACCCTCATCCCCCTCGCCCATGACGATCTGCGCGGCCGATACGAGATTGTCTGCGACAGCCTTCAGAGTTATACGTAAAGGTCTTCCGTAGAGATCCCTCTTCCCGCGGGCGTCTTCTACAGGGAGGATGCCATCGCAGGCAAGCGCTACGCCAACGCATCCAAGCCTGAGGGGATGCGTTCTGCTGTCTCCTATAATGACACCGATCCTCGATCCGTTTGACAACCCCATTCTTATCTTAGAGGCCGCCTCTTTTGGATCGGAGGGAAGTAGAACGACATGGCCAGGTGGCGCATTGGAGTGATCAACACCAGCATTTGGATAGAGGAAACCATCTT
>CAZMZV010000022.1:21793-23530 GCA_964570975.1 uncultured Methanotrichaceae archaeon
CCAGGTGGCGCATTGGAGTGATCAACACCAGCATTTGGATAGAGGAAACCATCTTTAAGCGCGAGAACAACCCCTGGTATACCACCCAGGATCTCATCCGACTCCCTGAGAATAAGCTCCATCTCAGCGGGATCTTTGTTGTACCTGGATGCCAATGAGATCGCACGGGGGCTCGGGGTGATGTCGCTCAGAGAGACCACCCGCCCCTCGCCTGTTGCAACAAAGCTCTCCGAAACGACGATTATATCTCCGTCCCTCAGAGCAATATTTGAGACCGCAAGCCCCTCCCTGAGAGCTGCTATAAAATCCTCCCCCGGTTTCAGGAGACGGGTCTTTATTCCGAGAACCTGCAACATTCCACCTTCTCAATAAGCTCGATATCTGCTCACGTCGTCCAGAGCTAAAACACGCTCCATCTCTCTAGCGATCGATGGCAGGCTGAATGGCTGATGCTTCAGCTTTCCGATCAGCTTCTCCAGCTGGGCCCGTGTTCCGAAGATGAGCGTTTTATTGGCCGATGGATCGCACCTCAGGGCTCCTTTAGGTATCGCCGCATCACCACCTGCCGCGAGCATCTCCTGCTTTATGATCAGCGTCTCCATTGGTGTGATGCCCTCCACAGCTAATGCCATAAAAGATCCCTTCTTGCACAAGATCTCATATGCGCTCTTGTCGACCTCGACCCAGTCCAGAAAGCACGCGATCTCCTCAGGAGAGCCGATTCTGTATAGCAGATCCACATGAAGTTCCTCTGGGCTTCTGGGCATTCCTCGAGCGGCCTGGGCTATTCTGACAGCATCTCTGCACTCGGCGACATCATGTGTTCTAACCACATGCGCGCCATTATACACAGCTATAGTCGCTGCAGCAATCGAGCCTATGAGTCTATCAGCCGGATCTTTCAGCCCGAGAACTGACCCGATGAATGACTTCCTCGAGACGGCTGCAACAATAGGCTTTTTCAGAGAGCGCAAGCCCCTCATACCATCCAGTATCGCGAGATCGTACTCACAGCTCTTTTCGGGAATCCATCTTCCCACACCGGGATCTAGCAGTATCTTTTTGGGGTCCACCCCGCTGGCCACGGCGATACCAACAGCCTGGGAAAGGCGGGGGATTATCTCTCTGAGCTCGAGAAGATCGCCGGGCCTCTCCTTCGAAGCCATGAGCAGGAGCGATGCGTCATGATCCGCTACAACACGCGCCATCATAGGATCCCGCAGACATGAAACATCATTGATGCAGCAAGCACCCGCCGACAAAGCTAGATCAGCTATCGATGCCCTCTGAGTATCCACCGATATCTCGATCTCGATGCTGTCTATTATCTCTTCAAGCACAGGAAAGAGCCTCTCACGCTCTCTATCCTCCGAGACGAACGGGGATCCTGGCGCTGTGGATACCGCCCCTACATCTATTATCTCAGCGCCCTCCATCGCCATCTTCTGAGCAAACGATATAGCCATATCCGGAGTGGCAACGGATCCCTTGTAGAACGACTCCGCGCTAAGGTTGATGATCCCCATAAGCCGAACGGGGTATAGATCCCCGACCTTTAATCCGCCCAGCACGCCTTCTATCAGCAATAGGCAACGCCTCTTGATACTTAGCTTGTGCGACTTCCTACCTGAAAGATCGAAGTTTGTATCCTCTTGTTTTTCCCTCTCCCTACTATATGATTATATGGTATATCCCTCTCGGCCTGCCCGACGAGGAGATGCGATCTCGAACTCAGGA
>CAZMZV010000022.1:23630-27152 GCA_964570975.1 uncultured Methanotrichaceae archaeon
AATATATCCAAGTGATTATAGTTATGTGGTTATCCCGATGAAATCGGTTAGAGCTGTTCTCAATGCATTCAAGCCCCAGATCACAAGCTCAGATCCCAGTGAAGATGCTGCAAGCGCGAGAAGGCTGTGGTATATGTTCAAGGAGTACAGCCCGCGCTGCGCGTGCTCTCTGGTGAGGCTCTCTTCTCCGAGGTGCATGGATCTTGTGGGCATTGTGACTCTTGAGGATCTCTTATGCGCACTTCCTTCATACAGGCTTGGCGATGAGATTATGCGATCCGATCTCTTATGGGATGATATAGCTGAGTACTCCGATCATCTCTTCGGATTTAATACAGGAGCACCTTTAAGAGAGCAAAAAGCAAAGACAGAGGATGACTGTGATATCGAGATGACGATGATCGATCCGTATACAAAGCAGATATTCAAGAGAAGCTGGGGCGGTACGTTCGGAAGCGGCGATTGGCCGGTATCGAGCATAAAGGCTTTCGCTGTTTGGTTTTAGGGTGCAGGAGATTGCTGTTCTTGATAAGCCGTTCATTGAATCTGTTGGACCTGTCCGAATGAGGGTTAAGTGTTTCTGACATGCAGAAGCTGTAAAGGTCCAAATTTCCGGCCTCAGCGCTTATCCGGACAGGTCTAATCTTTTCATCGAATCGAGACTGCAACCGTTTAGGAGCGATCCGACTGCACAATCATGCATCTCCAGGGAAAAAATAAATATGTTGCAGTTCCAAATCCAACCGGTGGTTCAAATGGCCAAGATGCCATCAGATGTTAAAGAGACCTTGGAGAAGCAGAAACCCGTGCCGATAGCAACTGCGAATAAGAGTGGAGTTCCCAACGTTGTATTCATCGGCCTCCTCAAGATACTCGATGATGAGCGGCTCCTGATCGCTGATAACTTCTTCAACAAAACTGCAGCAAACCTTCAGGAAAACCCGAAGATGGCCATAGTCTGCTACAACTCCGAGACGAAGAAGTCTTTCCAGATAAAAGGCTCGGTGGAGGTGCATAAGTCCGGGCCGATCTATGAGGATATGGTCAAGTGGGTACATGGTGTGAATCCCAAGCTACCGGCGAAGGCAGCCGTTCTCTTCAAGGTCGAGGAGATATACAACGCGATGTGGGGTCCGGGCGCAGGAGAGCGTATAGTCTGAGTGCACACCCTGTATGCCAGAAATGGCATGCCGGGTCCAATAATATTTTTCTAGATCGATTCATTTCAGGGATGTGTCCGAATAAGTATTAAGTGTTTCTGACATAAGCGGTAAAGGTCCAAATTTCTGTCCTCAGCGCTTATCCGGACTGGCCCCATTTCAGACAGAAAGAGGGTCTTATGGGCAACCCACGCATTAAGTATATGAAGAACATATGCGATCTTCACATTCATGATCAGGCTTTGTATCCTATCGGTATTGGTTTTACTCTTCCTTGCGTTCGCAGGCGAATCCAGAAATTATATAGTGGATGATGATGGATTCGCGGATTCCAAGAGCATAAGTGGCGCTGTAAAAGCCGCCTCTGACGGTGATATAATTTACGTAAAGTCGGGAGTGTACACAGAGGAGGTTCTTCTTGATAAAGCCCTTACCATAAAGCCGCTTATCGGGGAGAAGGGCGAGTGCATATTAAGAGCAAGTGGGGAATCTGTTGGGATAAAAGTCGAAGCAGACGGTTGTACGATAGAGGGGCTCACCATCATGGGCTTCTCGGAAGCGGGCATCCTGCTCAAGTCAAAGGGCAATAGCATAAAGGGAAATAAATTCGAAGATAACCGGGCCGGCGTCATAATCGAAGGAGCAGCTGACAACAGAATAGAGAAAAGCACCATCACAAACTCCACTGGCGGAATAGTGCTTTACAGAGGCGCCATGAGGAATACTGTAAGAGAGAATGAGATCAGATATTGCAACTACTCGATCATACTAAAAGAGTCCTATCAGAATGAAATAGAGAAGAACAACATAGCAGATGCAGACGATGGATTGCACCTGCTAAATGCGACGGACACGGGTATATCTCTTTGCAACATCTCGAATGCGACCAGCGGCATGGTTCTCGAGGGATCCAAGAGAGTCTCTGTCTCAAAATGCAGTTTGACCAACACCGCGACTGCAATGGCGATCGGTGCAACAGAAAACAGCACCTTTACCGGAATACGGATATCCTCATCAAACGAAGGCATCTCAGTAGTAGCTTCTAGCTCCAACATCTTTGAGGGAAACACCATAGAAAAAGCGAATCTCGGCTTCATGCTTGTAGACTCCGGCAACAACACGCTCAGGAGCAATGAGATGCGAGATGCTGAGCTGGGGCTCTTCGTTGATGGGAGCAGCAAGTATGCTTATTCGAACGATATAGATGACAGCAATCTCATAGATGGTTCGCCGGTCGTATTCGTCTCGGATAAGAGAGGGATCAGCATATCTGACATAGAGGCTGCACACATAACTGTAGCCTACTGCGAGAACTGTACGATCGCGCGAAACAAGGTGACACACGATGCGCTATTCATGTATGGTATAACAAACAGCAGCATCAAGGAGAACACGCTCCAGGGCTCATATGGCGGCATACGTCTCATCGACTCGGCGAACAACACAATCGTGGCCAACAAAGCCATGAGAACGAAGTACACCGGCATCTTCCTCAGCAATACAGCTTACAACCGCATTCAGAACAACAGCCTGATAGAAAACGGAAACAACGGGATCGCGCTGCTGCTATCGTATAAAAATTCGATCAGCGGAAACATGATAACCAACAACAGCGAGTGCGGCATCAGGTTGAACTACTCTATAGAGAACGAGATATACAGAAATACAATCTCCGGAAATGCAAAGGCGGGCGTGTGGTTCGACAACAGCAACAGAAGCAGGATATACGAGAACAACATAAGTGGCAATGAAATTGGCATACTGATGACAAATTCCTATGAAAACATGATATATCACAACAACATCATCGACAACAACAAGCAGGCATCCGATGACGATAGGAACTCCTGGGATATGGGGCTTGAGGAGGGTGGAAACTACTGGAGCGACCACAGGTGCACTGGCAGGCCTTGCACAGGTTCTGCAAAGCTGGTAAGCGGAAGTGCAGTAGATAGGTACCCCTTTGCTGAGCTAAACGGTTGGTTGTTACCAAGAGAGGTCCCCACGAACGTATCGGTAAATGCAACGGGCATAACCTCAAAGAGGTCTTCATTCACAGTAAGCAACATAACCGGCACCTCATACCGAAGCGGACTCGAGTTGCTTCAGGCGGCGCAAAAGCTGCGAGAAAGAGAATCGAATTGAGAGAGCATCAGCCCCGGCAGGATCTGTTGGAGATGAAATCCTCCAGCAGATCCATTCAGGCCGGACGCCACACAAATGCGGCTGCCGGGATTCGAACCCGGGTTACGAGCTTGGGAAGCTCATGTCATAACCACTGGACCACAGCCGCATAGCAGAAATAAAATACACAACAGCTATTAAAGCTTGTGCCTAACAGGTGGTTCGTGTAATCCAACTA
>CAZMZV010000023.1:0-12217 GCA_964570975.1 uncultured Methanotrichaceae archaeon
ATACACAACAGCTATTAAAGCTTGTGCCTAACAGGTGGTTCGTGTAATCCAACTACCGAAAACCTTCACGACCTGACGGCCACCCATGGGAATGGTTCGGAGGCATTTCGTCCAATCAATAAAATTTAATCTGTAGTTTGCCTTCAAGTTCCCTTTTCATCGGAGTCGTATCAAACGACCCAGAGGCCTACTATAGTAGCCGGCTAATGCGATCTCCGCTCAAAGTTCATTTGCCATTTCGATAGCATCTCGTGATACTGATGTTCCTGAATCCGGAATAAGGATCTGTTCCGCCGTGCGAGCTGTGATGAGAACGCCGGTAAGTTATTCGAGCGGCAGGATTTCTCCGTTCTTCCTGGAAACTTGCAAGCGCGCCAGCTCGAGAATGCGACGTCAATATGAATCCAGAAGAAAGGGAGCTTAAGCCGTTTCCCATCTCAGGTTTGTACAGTTTGCGTTTACCAAAATCCGCAGCAAAAGGGCTCTGTGATGATCCATTCCGAAAGATTTATGCAGTTGTAGAGGGGTTGAGATTGCAAAATAATCAGATAATAACAGAAGCGACAAGCGCGGAGGGTAAATTTCGATGCGTGGGAGGAACTGCTTGCATGCATCTTGAGATCAAACTCAAAACACTGACCCCACTGTGGACCGGCGGGGTGGAGCAGACCTGCGACCGCCTGCACGAGACGGGGCTGCTCGGCTCGCTGCGCTGGTGGTACGAGGCGCTGGTGCGCGGGCTGGGCGGATATGCGTGCGATCCTACGAGCAATAGCCGTTGCGAGTACGATTCGACGAAACCAGAGCCGCCCGAAAAGCAGCTCTGCGCAGCGTGTTATCTATTTGGCTGTACGGGCTGGGCACGCAAATTTCGGTTGCGAGTGACGGATAGCAAGGGATGTTTGGTTGAGGATGCGTTGAATGCTAATCAGAGTATAACGCTCCACTTCATAGAGTTACGTCCTCTGCAGCTGGAAGAGGGATGGCTGCTGAGTAAGGCCTTGTGGGTTGCTTCCACCTATGGCGCGCTTGGTGGCAAAACCACGCTGAAACCCCAAAGGGATGCCAGGAAAGGGGCCGATTACGGGATTGTCCAGTGGAATGAAGTCCAGCCTCTTATCCAGAAACCTGCTCATCTTGAGAATTACTTGCTCCAATTCCGTCAAGTCGACGTTGGCCTACCTGATTTGCGGTGGTTCTTTTTTGTAAAAGGAACATTCCTCTGGCGCAAGCAGATTAATCGTTTGATCGGGTTGCCCGACAATGGTCGCAAAATAATCGAGCAGGATGACTATCAAAACTTTTTGCGTGGCCGGCGTGGCAGCGCGTCTCAAGACGCCATTAGCAAGAAACTGTTTTCCTTCCGCGCGAACGGTGGACGGATCTGGGGGTATGCGCGCGATGCAGCGATGCGGGATAAGATTATCAGAGATATCAGAGCTGAACTGGGGCAAGGTAACTACACCGTAAAAACTGGCAAGGAGATGCTTCATGATTTATGACCTGTATATTGAACATCCCCTAGTGGAAGAGGCGGCAACGCGAGTGCGCTTGCTTGTAACAAGCAACGAGCCGTTAAAGGATTACCTGTCCTTGATGCATGGGCAATTTGACAAAAAGCAACGACAACTCAAGCGCGGCGCGTTTAATCAGTTGATTGCCGATGAATTGAAATGCCTGCAATTGTTGGGGATCAAAGATGCAGTTCCGAATATGGGATTGCTTCCCCTGGGTTCCTGGTTCCTCCAGTTCACCTTTACCCTCGCCAAGCCCTGGATCAGCAAGGATGATGACCCATTCTACGTGGCCGAAAGCGTCAATCCGGTGCGTAAGGACAAGGTGTTCAAAGTGCCTCTGATGTCGGCGTCCAGTTGGAAGGGTTTGCTGCGCTGGACGATGATGCACATCCGCCTGGCCCTCCGGAAAGACGAGCTCTCTCCGGAGGAATTCGCCCGCGAGCGCCTGGCCCAGACCCTGCTTTTCGGCGACGAAAAAGGAGAAGAAGCAGGAGAGAGCCGAGATTTCGCCGCCTATCTGGATAAACTGGGAGGACGGGGGGCGCGAAAGCAATATGAACAAATGGTGCGCGCCCGCTTTGGCCTCAGCGGCAATGACTCACTTCCCCATCACGGCGGACGCCTGATGTTCTACCCCACCTTTTTTAATCTGATTGACGTGGAAGTCATCAACCCCCACAAGCGCGAAACCAAAGCCGGCACGCACCCGATTTACCTGGAATGCGTCCCCGATGACGCGCAGGGCACCTTCAGCCTGCTCTACGTCCCCTTTGACCTGATCGGCCAGGCCGACGCCGTCCAGCAGGCACAGGAGGATCTGCAGCGCGTGGCCGAAGCGGTGCGCGAGATGATGCTCACCTACGGCTTTTCCGCCAAGCGCACCAGCGGCTACGGAACGGCGAGGGATGAGATTCATCAGGGCATCGTGAGAACACGCGGCGGAGAATGCGAGGTTTCGCGCTTGAGCCGACTGGCGCAGGAGGTGCAAAATGTCCGTTTCTAGTTTGCAGGTGCTGGCGGATAACCGCGAAGCTCTGCTGCTGGCCGAAGCCGTCGGGTGGTTACACGATTATCGCAAATGCTCGGAAGAACATTTACGGACACTTGCGGCCTCCCCACAAGGACAGGGTATTCCTCGTTCAGAGCTGGCAAACAGGAATCCATCTCTGAATGCCCTCTCTATCTCGTTTACACAGCACATAACTGGATCTCGCAGTTTTGCCAATCTTTTGGATAACAGAACCTGGCGCACGGATGTCCTGGGGCAGGATGTCCTGGGGCAATACATTTCCCGTTGCCACAACACCGCGCATTTTGACAAACAGGAACCCGCGGATGGAAAGCAGAACTATCCAGGCACACAGATAAGTTCGCCTTTCGGATTTGAAACCGCTGTGGCGCTCAACTTAACAAACAGCCTCTGGGGTCTGCCGTGGAACGATTTATCCAGTATCTTGGCGCAACGTAATGTTTTGAGAGAGAAAATCAGTGCCTTACTTTCCACAACCGTTGCCGATTCACGCCGCCCTATCAACGAAGTGGACCTCTGGAGTTGGGGAGCACTCGTCGGCGCACTGTATAAATCGGCACTGGCAGGAGTCCTGTTGACGGGAACGATCCCTCAGGCCAGCAACCTGCGCTGGCGGCTGCTCGGTATTCGGGTCGATGGTTTGGATTACATCTCCAATGTAGACCGTATCTCGGATTTGCTCGCCCGGCAAGCTCTGCTCACCGATGCGCTAGACAAAGTGCGTGGATTGTTAGAAGTTGAGTATCCTCTGGGCAGTGAAATCTACCGCGATCAAAATGGCAGTGTCTATGTTGTGCCGGACTTGTCCAATCTGCTGGCGTTACAAGATACTAACGGTATCTCCTTGGAGACACTTGTCCATCGGGCATTTGATCAAGGCACAGTTAAGGGTGAGTCTCAGCTTCGGCTGGATGGAGAAGTGTTGCCAATGCTGATTTTGGAGCAACGATCGTGGTGGGGGCAGGATCCGAACTGGCCGAATTCATCTCAGGATGAGTTGCCCGGCATCGGGCAGATGCTGGCCAAATCAATCATCACAACGGCAAGTGTCAACGCTGTAAAAGGATATTGGCAAGATGCACAAGGTAAACCGCTCTGCCCCGTCTGCCGCCTGCGCCCGATGGAGGAGGGCAGGGAGGCTTGTAAAATCTGCCTCGATCGGCGCACCTCCCGAATCGAAACATGGGTGAAAAAACCAGACCAAACCATCTGGATGAACGAGATCGCCGATCACAACGGCCGCGTGGCGCTCCTGGTCGGCAGGTTCGGGCTGGACGACTGGCTCTCAGGCGACCTGGTGCAGACGATGCTGGTGCGCTGCGAGCCGGACAGCAACACTTTCACGCCCAAGAACCCCTCCCCCGCCCGCCTGCGCCGTGTGTGGGAGACATGCCAGAGGTTCTGGACGGAGACGTTGGTGGGGAAAAGATTACCCAACCACGAATATGGTAAAGGCACAAAAGATGTTGTACTCCGAGACATTCGTAGGTGTGTTGTTCCCGAAAACAAAAACGGATGGAAAGATAAAGTCCCCTATGAGGGCGTGGTGAACGGCAAACCCATCGAACTCCTCTGGCTGGAGAAAGATGAATGTTTCATCACCATCATCAACTTGCAATTGGCGGGCGAGCTTAAAGTTGGACAGACAATCACCTTGAGAGATCCCGAAGACCCGCACAAGAAATTCCGCTTAATTATACAATCTGTGGAGGATCCAAGCGAGGAAATGAAGCGGTACAAACCATTCCTGCCGCTTCTCTCCTCACCCGACCGGTTTTTAGCACTCATTCCCGCAGCCGATGCGCTCGACATCGCCAAAAAAATTCGTGAAGAATATACCCGACAATTCGGCAAGGTCCAGAACCGCCTACCGCTCTTCCTGGGCCTGGTCTTCTTCCCACGCAAGACGCCGCTCATGGCTGTGATGGATGCTGCGCGGCGAATGCTGGAAACCCCCCTGAGCTGCGAGCCGTGGACGGTGGAGTGTTGCCGGACGAATGCTGAGGGGCATAATCAGTACCTTCGTCTTTCGAAAGGCGAAAAAAGGCTAACCTTCGAAGTCCCGATCAAGATGGGAGATAACAAGACCGAAGATGTCTGGTATCCCTACTTTTTCGTTGAGAATGCAGATGAGAGCAAGCGCACGCGCTGCTTTCAGTTGAGAAAGCAAGGCGATACTGATCCGCAAAAAGTTGGCTCAGTCGGTGAAAAGTACGCCGATAAGTGGCTCGTTCACGTTGGCGATTTGCAGAAGGATGATACGGTCACTGTGACACCATCCCGCTTTGCCTATCTCTGGATGGATCACACTGCTCGGCGCTTCGCATTCGACCCGGAGCGTGATCCTCTGCTTCTGGATGAACTGCCGCGGCTGATGGAGATGTGGGATGCTCTGAAAAATAGCGGCATCACCGACACAGCTTTGCATGGTGTGCAAGCCCTCTTCGAGCGCAAACGGACCGCCTGGGGCATCGGAGACGAGTTCGAGAAGCTGGTGGAGACCACGCTAAAACGTGAGGGGCTGCACAACGCGATAGGGGTTGAAGACGTAGTCAGCGAACGTTTTGCCCGCTGTCTGGAGCTTTATATGCATATTCTAAAACGAAAAATCAAGGAGGATCGAGATGGAGCGGAAACCTGAAGAACCAATTAGATATTTCGCACTCGCGCTCGACCCCATCCACGTCGGCACGGGCGGTATGCGCCTGGGGCGTGTGGACATGTCAATTGTGCGCGAGCCGGGAACGAATCTGCCCAAGATCCCCGGCACAAGCCTGGCCGGAGCCTGCCGCGCCTATGCTGCGATGCAGCACCCGGATAAGTGGCCACACTGCGCAGGTCAGGGACAGGCGCAGGGCGATCATTACACGGGGCACTGCGGTAAGCACGACTGCCCCATCTGCGTCACCTTCGGCTTTTCCAAGAGAGAGGGCGGCAGTTTCCAAGGCCTGGCCCAGTTCTCCGACGCTCGCTTGGTATTCTTCCCCGTCCACTCCCTGGCCGGCCCGGTGTGGGTCACCTGCCGGTCTGTCCTGAAAGACCTGGAGGTGACCGAAACCGAACCGTCCGATGGGGAGGTCCGCGTCGCCGGCGGCATCCAGACGAGCGGCCGGCTCAACCTGGGCTGGCTGATGCTCACTGTGAAGGATGGCGTGCTCAACCTAGACGCCAGCAAGTTTTCGGGTGTGCCGGAGGAGATTCTCAAGCGCGCCGTGCTGGTCTCGGACAAGATGTTCGGCCACATCGTCAACGACAACCTGGAGGTGCGCACCTCTGTGAGCATCGATCCGCAGACGGGCGCCGCCGCCGAAGGCGCGCTCTACACCTACGAAGCCCTGCCGCGCGGCAGCGTATTGATGTTTGAGGTGGTGGTGAGCGATCCCCGATTTTATTGCATCAACGGCAAGATCCCGCTTTCAAATGGGGTCCCTTGTAACGATAAGTCCAATTCTGTATCCGGACAGCCATCCACAGAAGCGGATGGTAGACAAAAGGTGAAAGAAACTGTGGAAAGCGGCTTGAAGTTATTTAAAACCCTTGGCATCGGCGGAATGAACACACGCGGCATGGGCCGCCTGCAGGTTCTGAACCTGAACGCGCGAGGCGGATAATAATGAGCACCGTCAACCTGGATCAACTCTGCGCCAGGTATGGCTGGCAGATCGCCAGTGAAGTCCATAAGGCGATCGGCAAGAACGCAGAAAACCACATCACAAAATCTCTCGGCGTTCTGCAAGAAGACGGAGTGTACGCCTTCTTCTTGTATCAAGCTTCTCGCGGCCAGCGCGAAAAGACCGGCTCCGAGAAACTCAAAGAACTGGCCCAGAATCTTCTGAAAGAAGCCGGTATCGATGCATTTCGGAACAGCAATGATCCGCGGGAGGCTGTGCGCAAGAGACTCGCCAATGATCTCGATCAACTCCTTCTCGCCAAACGGCTGCTTGAGCAGACTCTCATCTATGCCCGATATCACGTCAAAGCTCTGGAATAGGAGGTGCACATGGCGTGGCAGATGTATAAGGTGACATACGAGCTGCATGGCCCTCTGCACATCGGTTACCACAAGGTGGGCAATGTCCAGCGCACTCGATACTACATACCGGCTCATATCCTTTGGGCAGCGGTCACTGCTGTTCTCACCCGTTGCGGTTTTCAGACAGAAGGCACGCCCCAAGGCGATTATGCCAAAATTGGTAATTGGGTGGGAGGGCACTGCGCCTTTTCATACTGGTTCATCGAGGAGAACGGCAAACAGCTTCAACCCCGCTACACGGAAGATGGGCTTCGCTACGACTCTATGAGCGTTGCTGCATTCGAACGTCGCTATCTAAATGCGCATGCAACAACGGCTCTTGACCCATTGACACTCTCCGCTGAGGATGGCAGCCTCCACGAAGTCGAGTACATCGCTCCGTACCGTCAGGACGGCACGCGGACGAGGATTTGCGGCCACGTCTTTCTGGATGAGGACGCAAAAAAGGTTCTTGGCAAGGAAGAGGAATGGAGTAAGTGGTTGAAATATCTGCATATCGGAGGCGAACGGCGTTATGGATTTGGACGAATTCATTTTCTGGATATCCAACAAGAAGAGCCATCTCCTGAGAACTACAGAATCGACAACGCGCGCCCGTTGGTGAGAGTCGAAAGGTCTAATCCTCTCCTCGCACACACGCTCGCAAATGGTTTAACAGGTAGGGGCAATATAGAGCCTTTGGTGAGCAGAATGACAAAAACGAGCGATACATTCGGACGGTCTCTGACGGGGGCGGCAATCTGCTGGGTTCCTGGCACGGTGCTGGAGAGTACAGAGTGGTTCGAGATAATCTTCGATAATACTATGCCAGCCTGGATATGGAAGAGGGTAAACGATAATGAGAAGATACAGGAGTTCAAATAGGCGAGCTTCTGGTTGGATATCTTCAAAGCTCGCCTCTTATAGTTGGCAGACTCTAAAGCGGTTGCGCAACCACTTAACACATATCCCCATCGCAACGAAACGCAGTAGAACAAGTTCAGGTTCACAAAATCCCATTCCGCGCGATTTTGATGTTAAAAATAATACCAACTGTCGTTATAGTCTCGCTTTTAATTCATGATGGTTTGGTAGAACTGATCAAGACCTAAAACTCGCCTCTTTGATACAAAATTTTTTCTGTACAATTACACATCGACATTCAAGGACCAGCCAGCATATCGATAGTCTTAACCATATCTTGGGTGTATGAAGAAGCATGAGGCCGATTTCGCCAGAGGAGATGAACGCGATAGATGCGAACTGCGAATATCTTGGAATATCTGCGCTCCAGCTCATGGAGAATGCCGGTGCAGCGCTTGCCAACGAGATTAAAAATATGGCAAGGGGAAAGAGGATAGCCATAATCGCCGGAAGGGGAAACAATGGGGGCGATGCATTCGTAGCTGCACGCCATCTCGATGGCTTCGATGTGACGGTTTTCCTCATTGGAAGGGCGAGGGATATAACTACGGAGGAGGCGAGGAGGAACTGGAACGTACTCAAAAACCTGGGCTTTGATCTCAGGGAGGTAACGGATTCCAGAGATATCGATCTAAGCAGCTACGATCTTGTTCTGGACGCCCTCTTCGGTACCGGCGTTCGCGGCCCCATCAGAGGTCTGGAGGCGGAGGTCATCGATCTGATCAACTCATCGGGCAGATATGTCGTATCCGTAGATGTGCCGAGCGGAATGGGAACCGGAAAGGAGGTCTCACCCGCTCAAACAATAACATTCCATCGACCTAAGACGGGAATGAAGGGGGATTTCAAGGTCGTAGGCATAGGGATACCGAGAATGGCAGAGTTTCTTGTAGGCCCTGGAGATCTGAAGCTTCTCAGGAGGAGGGGGCCGGAGAGCCACAAGGGCGAGAACGGACGGATACTCGTGATAGGTGGAGGACCGTACACCGGCGCACCCGCGCTATCAGCCCTGGCAGCTCTGCGGGCAGGCGCTGACATAGTGACGGTCGCAACGCCGAAGAGAGCCGCGGATATAGTCGCATCATTCTCCCCAAACCTGATAGTACGTCCGCTCACCTCTGATAGATTATGCCCTGATGATATTGAGATTTTGGAGAGCCTGATTCCAAGGCATGATGTCGTCGTCATAGGCATGGGGTTGGGCAGAGACGAGGCGACCCTCGAAGCTCTATCTCAGATAATTCCTTTATGCGATCGCGTCGTGATCGATGCCGACGCGTTACAACCCGATCTGCCGCTCAAGGGCATAGTTACCCCTCACGCGGGAGAGTTCAGGCGTATAAGCGGCTTGGATCTGACGAAGGGCCGGGATCGCTTTGAGGTCGTCAGGAGATTCGCGCGTGAGAGAGGGCTTGTCGTTCTGCTCAAAGGCAGAATGGACATAATCACCGATGGGGAGACGGTCAGAGGCAATACCACGGGAAATCCGGGCATGACCGTCGGCGGCACAGGAGATGTCCTCGCAGGGATAACCGGGGCATTCTACGCTAGAGCTGATGCCATGAGAGCTGCTGTTGCTGCAGCGTTTGTCAATGGAAGGGCGGGAGATCTCGTTTACAAAGAAAAGGACTTCGGGATGGCGGCCACGGATCTCATAGAGAAGATACCGGAGGCCATGATATATGATTAGGGATAATGCTGGAATGGTGGATATCACCGAGAAGCCGGCTGTCCGGCGGGTTGCGATCGCATCCGGTCTCATAAGGCTCAAGAAGAGCACTATAAACGCGATAGCTAGCGGAGCGGTGAGCAAGGGCGATGTGATCACAACAGCGAGGATCTCAGCGATAAATGCTGTAAAGGAGACCTCGCGCCTCATACCGATGTGCCACAACATCCCCATCACCGGGGTAGATACTGAGATAGTTCTCGGCGATTCGGAGGTTCACGTCAAGGTGAAGGTTACATCCGTGGCCAGGACCGGTGTGGAGATGGAGGCGCTCACCGGCGTTTCCGTCGCCCTCCTCACAATCTGGGATATGGTGAAATCTCTGGAGAAGGACGAGCGCGGCAGCTATCCAGATACATCGATAGAGCGTATAAGAGTTGAGGAGAAGATCAAAGGTTAATACGATATCTTAGGGAACTCTGCAGTTGCTCTCGATGCCAAAGATCTATGAAGCATTAACGCGAAATTTTCTTGCGGAGGAGGAGAATGAGCAGTGATGTTTATTTCGTTGATCTCAGGGCTAGAAGCGATAGGGAGAACAAGCTGGAAAAGATCTCCAAGTTGTTCAAAGAAGCCGGCTTCGGGGCGATCTTAAAGGATGGCGATCTCACAGCCGTAAAGCTCCACTTCGGAGAGATGGGAAATGACACGTTCATAAATCCTGTCTTCGTGCACGAGATCGTGAAGCTTGTTAGATCCAAAGGCGCGCGCCCCTTCCTGACAGACACAAACACCCTCTACAGCGGCGGAAGGGGGAACTCGGTGGATCACATCAATACTGCCATAGCACACGGATTTGCATACGCTGTTGTAAACGCTCCTCTCATAATCGCAGATGGTCTGAAGGGGAGGAATTACGTCAACGTCGATGTCGACCTGAAACACTTCAGATCCGTGAAGATCGCCGGAGATATAGAAGGTGCGGATAGCATGCTTGTGCTATCACATTTCAAGGCACATATACTAGCAGGCTTCGGTGGAGCTATCAAGAACCTGGGGATGGGATGCGCACCACCCGCTGGAAAAGCTGAGCAGCACACAGCTAGGCCGATCGTTTACAGAGATAAATGCAAGGGCTGCGGAAGATGCGAGAAGGTATGCCCGAGATCCGCTATAGCAATAGCGAACGAGAAGGCGATCATAGACCTCGAGCGCTGCATAGGATGCGGCGAGTGCGTCAGGATCTGCCTGGAAAGGGCCATGGATTTCGACTGGATAGTAGCTATACCCCCGTTCGTGGAGAGGATGGTTGAGTATGCATATGGAGCGGTCAAGAACAAAAGAGATCGCGTTGGCTTCTTCAACTTTCTGATGAACATAACTCCAGACTGCGATTGTGTGCCCTGGTCGGATGCCCCCATAGTTCCTGATATAGGCATCCTTGCCTCAAGAGATCCCGTGGCTATAGACAAGGCAAGCTACGATCTCGTCAATGCTCAAGCTGGCATCGAGAACAGCTATCTCAAGAAAAACAAAGAGCCCGGAGGGGACAAGTTCAAGGGATGCTGGGAGTCGACAAATGGTCTGCATCAGATAGAATACGGCGAGGAGATCGGCCTTGGAAGCGGATCATACAGGCTCATCAGGATCTGATATCAGAGTTCTCTGCGCATTCAACGTGAATATCGATTGTGTACATACGCTCAACAGCGATGAAATCCGCAAGCTATCTCGCAATATCAGATCGATCTCAATGCCCTCTGAGGTAAGATCCCTTGATGACCTAGCGATGGCTATACTCTACAGCATGCAGAATGGCTCCGGCTGTGAACTTATGATAGAGTCTCAACTGGCAGAGAGCCTGGCATCTCTCTTCCCATGGAATTACAGGATGGGCGGAAACGCTGGCAACATCTCGAATGTTCTCGCCGCTCTCGGAGCAGAGCCGGTAGTCAACGTGCCATCCCTGACACCCAGACAGGCCTCCCTCTTCCGGCGCGGGGTGAAGGTACCCGCTAAGAACGACGCTAAGCTCGTCGAGCCGCGTGAGGCTTGCAGTTACGAGAGAGAGCTAATACATTTTGTGATACAGTACAGAAATGGAGAGACCGTCGAGACGCCCGTTGGTCTTGTTAGATCCCCTAGGGCGAACAGGATCATAGCAAGCTACGATCCCCTCAATCGAACGCTATATCTCAATCCCGATTTTCGGGAATGGTTGAAAGAGCCGGACCCGAAGGTCAGGGGAGTTCTGCTCTCTGGATTCCACCTTGTGCCATACGATCTCAGGTACATCTTCGAGGAGAGGCTCGAGATAATGAGAGATTGGCTCGTCGATAGATACAGCCATATAGAGATGGGCAGCTTCGAGCGCCCCGAGATTATGATGCATCTCCTGAAGGTCGCGGAGGTCGACAGCATCGGCATGAATGAGGAGGAGCTCGCGATGATAAGGCCGACGGGGAGCGATTGGTTCGAGATCGCAGATGCTGCGAAGTGGGTTCATGATGAATTCGATATCTCTAGGGTATGCGTCCACACCAGAGACTTCACGCTGAGCATATCCCCTGATCCCAAAAAGGAGATCGCAGCGCTAAAGCTGGGTGCTGAGATCGCGGGAGGTCTCGCGGCCACCGGCTCTATCTGCAAGACGGAACTCGATGTGAGCGCGCGTGGACGAGCAGCAGTTGATGAGCTTCTGCTCCATGGCGGAAGAAGAGCCGGCATGGGCGCATTCAAGCCGGTAGGCGAATCGAATATCTGCATACATCCTTCATTCATTGCGAGAGATCCAGTGACAACCGTAGGTCTCGGCGATGCTCTGACTGCAGCTGTTTTATATAAGCTCGTGACCTCCTCTCCGGCCTGAAGACCGGAGTCTTCGCTACCCTAATCCCCCATCGCTATAAGAAGATGCGATTTCATATCGCTACATGTTTGGTACTAAATGCCCATCGAACCATTCCCCGGGCGAGCTGTTGGCATAGTGCTTTTCTATCTGCTTGGATGCGCCCGTGGATCCTTCGTTCTTATGAGCGGTTTTGCGAGATGCCTTCTCGCTGATG
>CAZMZV010000023.1:12317-23519 GCA_964570975.1 uncultured Methanotrichaceae archaeon
GCCCGTGGATCCTTCGTTCTTATGAGCGGTTTTGCGAGATGCCTTCTCGCTGATGGGGGTACCTCGTATAGGCCCTCTTCTACAGGCCTTGTACACTCGACGATATCGAAATCTGCAGATCTTCGCCCGCATCTCTTGCACCTGTATCCCTGGCCGGCGCCAGAGGACTTCATGCGCTTACCGCATGCGCATAGCGGCGGTCTGACCCTGGTTATTTTTGAGAGCGAGACCAGATCGATCTTCTCCAGGTTCAATGTCCCGGATTTCATAGAGCCGTAGATGTCTAAAACATCCCCAGGTGCAAGGGCTTTGATGATCTTTCTGAAGCATTTTGTCGGCTCGAATGCGGCACATGTGATGATCCTCTCACCCAAATCGATATCGAAGAACACATGCCCACCCTCGATGACGCGCGGGGCTGTGATAACGCTGCCGTGCAGCTTGTAGCTTCTATCGTCCGTAAGCTCCGCTCCATCGATATCTGTGGTCATATCGATGATATGCGCGTCTGTACCCTGGTTTGTGATGTACATGACGCACCTCTCCGGTCTCTCCGATCTTATCATGCCGAACGCCTTACGTATTGTCTCGGGATCATCTCCGCGGATTCCGAAGAGCACGGGATCCGGTGAGTGTGGGGAGAAGACGATACGCCTATTGGAGTAATCCACGGTGTCCCAGGTTGCCGGATATGTCTCCCTGTCCGCCTCCCAGATGGATCTCTCATCAAGAATTCTTTTGGAGCCCCAGAGATGCCTCTGTCTGTAGGCTATAAGCTCATAGGTGTGATCATCGAATTCGGAGCCGACAGCTGCAAGCGCTCCTATGAGGCCGCGCTCGTTCTTGAAGCCCCTGTGCCAGATATCGTTTGCCAGGAGCATGCTTTTCGCCTCCTCTACCCTCAGAATCTCAGTCACGGCTCTCCTGTAAAAGCATCTCATCTCAGGGGTGATCTTATCAGCGATCACCAATCCCGGGTTTGTGTTGCTGGCCGAGAGGTCGGAGAGCTCAAGAAGGGTATTGAGGCATATCTCCTCGATGCTCTCGGGATCGTCGGCATCTACACTGATAGCTATAGCTGCATTCCCTCTTGTCTTGTACCTCGCACACGGATTGAGACGCACAAGTTTCGTGCTGCATACATGATGTCCCTTGGCAGTGAGCCTCTCTATCATCACTGCTGCGAGATAGGTGGTGCAGAAGCCTCTTTCCGAGTCGGTATCATCAATACCAATGGTCAGCATGTCCGAATCCTGTAGCTCACTATGACCTATTTTGGCCTGAAAAAGCTTTTCTTGGCTTAGGCTCCGGGCCAAAGGGAAAAGGCGTTAAGTTGAAATCCTCGCTCTGATGAAGGGCGTTCATCCTTGAAAGAGAGGTCTTCTGCCGGATCTTCTATACAGCCCGGGACGTGTCCGAATAAGGATTAAGTGTTTCTGACCAGAAGGTTAAAGGTCCAAATTTCTGGCCTCAGAGCTTAGCCGGACAGGTCCCAGGCTGCAAGCTACGATCTTTAAGACCTGTGTGTATGTCGACGATATAGCTTTGGCGAATAGTTAATGCTTATCTCATTCATAGCGGACTTCATGCTTCGAACGAGATCCTCTAGCATCTCGAGCTCGCCCCTTCCGATAAGATCGACGCATGCAGATCCTACTATGACACCATCGGCACCCGCGCGAATGAGTTCGGCAGCATGCTCCGGCTTTGAAACGCCAAACCCAACCGCCCTGGGAAGAAGCGGTGGAACTCTTTCGATGAGCCTCTTCGTGGACTCATGGAGGTCCTCCCTGGCGCCTGTAACCCCGGCTCTCGCTACAAGATACACAAAACCTGAGCTCTTCGATATGATCTCCAAGATGCGCTTCTCTGGTGTGTTGGGAGCTATGAGATTTATGAGATCTATCCCGTAGAGCCTTGTGACCTCTCTGAGTGGACCTGACTCCTCGAGGGGAAGATCCGGCACTATCATCCCGCAAATTCCGGCGTCCTTGCAGTCCGAGACGAACCTCTCGAGGCCGCGGCGGTACACCATGTTGTAGTAGCCCATGAAGACCTTAGGCACGCCGTCTATTCTTGACGCGATCTCGAAGTATAGATCCGTATTCATTCCCGCGTTTATGGCCCGCTGGGCGCCGGCCTGTATGACCGGTCCATCTGCGATCGGATCCGAGTGCGGAAGCCCCAGTTCGAGAATGTCAGCCCCTGCTCTGATTATGCGCTCAGCTATCTCCACGGTCTCATCGAGGGATGGATCGCCGGCGCATATGTAGACTATCAGCGGATTGCATGTAGTGAATACATCAGAGAGACTCATAGGCCATCACCGTGTGCAGGTCCTTGTCCCCTCTGCCGGAGATGTTTATCACGCACAGCTCGCCGAGGGCCTCGGGATTCTCAAGTGCATAACCAACCGCATGCGCAGATTCAAGGGCTGGTATTATGCCCTCCATCTTCGAGAGGGTCTTGAACCCCATGATCGCTGTTTCATCTTTCGCCATGGCGTTCTCGATCCTTCCGGTCTCCACAAGATGCGCAAGCTCTGGCCCAACACCTGGATAGTCCAGGCCCGCTGCGATCGAGTAAGACTCCAATATCTGGCCGTAGGGGTCCTGGAGGATCCTGGTCATCGCGCCGTGAAGAACACCCGGATCACCGCAAGCAAGAGATGCGCCGTTTTCAGCGCTTCTCATGCTTTTGCCCGTGCCCTTTCCGCCCGCCTCGACAGCTATGAGCCGAACATCGTCCTGGAGGAAGGGATAGAATATGCCCATGGCATTCGAGCCCCCTCCGACGCATGCCACTATAGAGTCCGGGAGTCTCCGCTCTGCCGCGAGTATCTGCGACCTTGTCTCCTCGCCTATGACCATCTGGAGATCCCTGACGATCGATGGGTATGGGTGAGGACCTGCGACTGTTCCTAGAAGATAATGTGTGGTCTCATAACTTGCAGCCCAATCCCTGAGCGCCTCGTTTATCGCGTCCTTAAGAGTGCGCGAGCCCGACCTCACCGGAATCACATTTGCTCCGAGAAGCTCCATGCGGTATACATTCATGCGCTGCCGCTCGATATCTACCTCGCCCATGTATATCTCGGTCTCGAATCCCAGAAGCGCGCCTACGATCGCGGTTGCAACTCCATGCTGGCCTGCGCCCGTCTCAGCGATCAGCCTCTTCTTGCCCATGTATTTGGCGATAAGCCCCTGCCCAAGGGTGTTGTTGATCTTATGCGCCCCGCCGTGCAGGAGGTCCTCCCTCTTGAGGTACACATCTCCCCCCAGAGCTCTGCTCAGATTCTTCGCCTTGTACAGCGGCGTGGGCCTGCCGGCGAAGCTTTTTCTCAAGCCTGAGAGCTCTCTCAAGAAATCCGGATCTCGCCGCAGCCTCTCATAGGCTTCTGTAAGCTCGACAAGCGGCTGTACCAAGGTCTCAGGAACAAACCTGCCGCCATATCTGCCAAACCTGATCTCGCAGGAGATTTCACCCATACAGTTTACCACCAGTCCGATGTATAACAAGATACATTGTTGGCCTTAATAGTACATTGTATTTAAACCTGCCGAGTAGGATGCTGTGTTGAATAATTCGAGGCGATGTAGCCACTAGCTATCGATTCTTATCAAAATTTTTATTCGTATGAATTGACCCTCTGTTATTGAATTTCTGAACATTATTCAACACAGCAGAGTATGAAGGTTTGGATTCCGCTTGGGCATATGGCTAGCGGAACCATGCTCTTCGAGGCTTTGAGTAAGGTCGAGTCTGCGCACCAAGCTTTAAAACGCCACATAGCAGAAACCATTGTCTTCAGGATGCGAGGGAGGAAACGATCATGATTATAGAGAGGGGAGAGTAGGGGCGGCGAAGACTATGGTCTTCAAGTCGGAGAGGAGGTCACCAATCGCATATCAAGACCGCTTACAACTTCCGGTGTATCCGAAAGAGGAGCAGGTCAAGAACAGGGGATAGACGAGAGGTCTGTAGGCATATTTATATCGCCGAATCGAACATAATATCGCCTGTGTGGTAGGACCTTTGGAGATATCGGATGAAACGGAGTTATGAGATCTTCGACTGCTTTCGACCTCGTCGAGAGTTTTCGACTTCGTCGAATCGTGCCGAAGGTCCCCTATTGCGAAGCGCAGAGAGCCCTTGCTTAAAGGAAAGTGATATACAGAGAGCTGCAGACGCGCAACCTCCAGACGGCAGGAGAAACGTCCTGCTCCTCGGCCTGGTCAGCCTCTCCAATGATACGAGCAGCGAGATAATAAGACCCATCATGCCTCTTCTCATAACATCTCTCGGCGGCGGTGCAGTGGCTGTAGGCATTGTCGGCGGGCTCGGCGAGGGGATTCCGAGCATCTTGAAGATACTCTCAGGCTACGCAGGCGATCTGATTGGAAGAAGAAAGCCATTGGTTATAGCCGGCTATGGTGTATCCGCCATAGCCAAGATATTCCTGCCAATGGTGTGGATATGGCAACAGGTGGTTCTTCTCAACACACTCGAACGCTGCGGAAAGGGTATAAGATCTGCGCCAAAAGATGCGATAATCGCAGATTCATCCACAAACATGGGCATGGGAAAGGGGTTCGGTATAGTGAGAGCGCTCGATACCTTGGGTGCTGTGATAGGATCCGCTGCGGCTTACCTTTTATGGAGCGCCGGTCTGAGCCTGAAGGATATACTCTGGATAGCAGCTGTTCTCTCCGTGATCGCATTCATACCTCTCGCCTTTGTCTCTGAGATCTCGAGATCGCCGTTGTATAAGCTCAGGCCTGATATATCCTCTCTCCCTCCAGAGCTGAGATGGTTTGTTCTTATCGCATCGATCTTCGCGCTCTCGAACTTCAGCTACATGTTCTTCATGCTAAAAGCACAGGAACTCTTTACAGGAACTCTTGCAATAGGCGCGCCTCTGATGCTATACGTATTATTCAATATAGTCTATGCAGCCATGGCCATTCCGAGCGGGATAACGTCAGATCGAATTGGAAGGAGATGGACGCTCGTCTCCGGTTACATGCTCTTTTCCATAGTGACGCTCTGCTTCGCCTTCGTATCGTCTGCGAGATTGCTTGTGCCGCTCTTCATCTTGTACGGGCTTGTATTCGCTATAGTCGAGGGTGCCCAGAGCGCCTATGTCTCAGAGCTGAGCTGCGATGAGAGGAGATGCACAGCATTGGGCGCGTATTACGGCATCGTGGGATTCGCTTCAATCATCTCCGGTCTGATCGCAGGCGCTCTCTGGCAGACATACGGTTCGACTGCGACATTTCTCTTCGGCACAATTCTGGCAGCGATTGCCTCACTGGGAATGATTCAAACCACCAGATCTAAAACCGCTACCCACAAGCCCGTTAAATAGCTCTCCTGCCTGAAGACCGGCGTTTGGACGTTGTTGTTCGTGTCAGCAAGATGCGCCTGAAACATCGATCGGCTCACCTTCAACCGCTGCTGTGTTGAACAACTCTGGGCAAAGTGATCCTAGATATCGATTTTTACCAAAATTTCAATTCGCATAAATTGGCCCTATGCTATTGTATTTCTGAACATTATTCAACACATCATCAAGCGGCCTATTGTAGTCCTTTCCTCGATACGAGAGGCGGTGTGCTAGACACGCAACCTACGAACATAAAGACATCTGCACATAACGAAATCTGGAATGACAACCCTGCCGGCACTGTTGGGTGCATGCCCGCCAATTTAGTGGGGAGTAGTTGACCTTAGAGTGTTATTCGCTTTCGGATACGAGCCCAAGACCTTGACCATGGTTGCAGCTCGCTCGACTCCAGCTAGCGCCTCCCTTACAACATCGTCTTCGATGTGACCCTCAAGATCTATGAAGAAGTAGTAATCTCCCAGCTCCCTTCTGCTCGGCCTCGACTCGATCCTTGTTAAATTTATATTTCTTACGGCAAATTCCTTGAGAATTGAGAAGAGCGCACCAGGTCTGTCCTTCTCCAGGTATACTGCTATAGATGTCCGATCGTTCCCGCTTCTCCTTGGGATCTCCAGCGATACAACCACAAAGCGTGTGGCGTTGCTCTTTTCATCCTGTATATCCTCATCCAGGATCTTGAGACCGTACATGTCTGCTGCCTCTGCATTCGCTATGGCCGCCATCTCCGGAAACTCCTGAGCAAGCCTGGCCGCGTGGCTGGTGGATCCAGTAGTCCTGACCTCCACAGCCGGATACCTCCGGCGTAGATACTGTCTGCACTGTGCGAGAGCTTGTGGGTGCGAGAGTATGATCTTGACGTTCTCGCTATCGCCTCTCCCCAGCAGGCAGTGCCTGATGGGGATGACGATCTCTCCGCATATCACTATAGATCTTCTCAACAGCAGATCCATGGTCAGGGCCACAGACCCCTCGAGGCTGTTCTCCAGGGGCACGACACCCGCATCCAATTCAGACCTCTCCACCGCATCGAAGATGTCCTCGATATCGTTGAAGTATACCAGCTCAGCTCCAGGAAAGCGCTTCGATGCGGCTATCTCAGAGTACGTGCCCTTCGGACCAAGAACGCCAACTCTCACCGAGCACCACCCAGCTCTCTGAGAAGCTCGGCCGCGCGCTCGAGATTTATCCTCCGCTCTGATGCCATTCTCTCAGCTATGAGATCCACCATCTCGCCTCGCGCGCCGGCCTGAAGCGCGATGTTTCTAGCGTGCAGGGACATGTGCCCCTTCTGAATGCCCTCGGTCGCGAGGGCTCTCAATGCAGCGAAGTTCTGAGCTAGACCGACGGCCGCTATGATCCTGCTGAGCTCATCCGCGGATCTAACGCCCAAGATCTTCAAAGCTGCTCTGGCTACAGGATGTACACGTGTGGCCCCGCCGACAAGACCCACCGCGACCGGAAGCTCGATCGTGCCCACAAGATCCCCGTTGCTGTCGATCTCGTACCTTGAAAGGGATGTGTAGCAGCCCGATCTCGCAGCATAGGCGTGCGCGCCAGCCTCTACAGCACGGGTGTCATTGCCAGTGGCCAGCACAACCGCTGTAACACCATTCATGATGCCCTTGTTGTGGGTGGCAGCCCTATAGGCATCAACCTCTGCGAGCGCCGCAGCCTTTACCACAGCCTCTACAACATCCTCCCCACCGATCGCATCCGCTTTGAAGACGGCGCGCGCTCTTGCAAGACGCTTATCAGCGAGGTTGGATATTATTCTAAGGTGGACCCTTCCGCCGGTCAGCTTTTCTATCTCCGGGGCAACAGACTCTGCAATCGTATTGAGGGCATTCGCGCCCATCGCATCTCTGCAATCGACAAGGAGATGGGTTACCACCATTGCCCCGATCTTGGAATCAAGAACATGCACCTCTATGCCGACAACCCCTCCGCCGAGCTTGACGAGCATGGGGTCGACCTCGTTGCCCATTCTGGACAGCTCCTGTGCATGCTCCAGGATTCTGTGCTTAGCGCCGTAAGGATCATCGACATCGACGGCCTGAATCTGGGCCCGCATCACCGGCCCGGTTGAGCTCGTGTGGAAACCCCCGCCCTCGCGGGCCATCCTGGCGCCGTTGCTCGCGGCTGCTATAACAGATGGCTCTTCTGTGGCCATGGGCACGAGGATCTCCCGCCCGTCTACTATGAAGTTGGTGGCGATGCCGAGCGGTACCTGGAATACACCTATCACATTCTCAACCATCTTGTCAGCCTGCTCGATGGTAAGACCGCTCTTGATCAGCGCCTGGATCTCATCGTCCTCGCATGCTTCGCATATCTTTCTTAGCCTCTCGTCAGGAGGCAGTTTGTAGAATCCCGGAAGTCTCGAACTTCTCATCGTAACGCCCCATCGAAGAGATGCCGATGATGCGGAAAGGGAAAAACTTTATTCTCTTCCTCCAAACTCTATAGCATGTCCTTTGCCTTTCCTGTAGCCCAAGAGATAGCGAATCTTGAGCAGAGGGTCGGAAGGCTCAGCCCGATACAGAAGATGCTCCTGGGAACGGATGGATCTGTCACGAGCATCTTGGAGGTCATCACCGGAGAGCCGGTGGGGATAGAGACCCTCGAGCAGAGGGTCGTGCCCGCTAACGAGGAGGTTGCGAGAGAGCTGAACATAAACGTGGGTGAGGAGGTAAACTACAGGGTTGTCAGACTCAAGAACATGAAGAGCGGGGAGACTTTGATACATGCCGTCTCCTACACACCCTTGAGAAGGCTGGAGCCAGAATTCAAGAACGACCTGATGCGCGCGGACATCCCGATAGGTCAGATACTCCACAAGCATCGTATAGAGTCGCGAAGGGATATCACGAGGGCTGAATGCGAACAAGCCGATGAGCATATTAGTAAACTTTTTAAAATCTTCCCGAAGGAGCTTATGCTCGCCAGGCGGTACAAGATCATAAGAAAAGGCGAGCCGCTGATCGCGATCAAGGAGACATTCCCTTATAACATGTTTCAGGATACAAGAAGGGTGATAATCGAGACGCCTGCCAGGATACACATGACGCTCACAGATCTCTGCGGAGCGGGTGGGAGGGTTGATGGCGGCGTCGGTATAGCTTTAGATAAACCGAACATCGTTGTGGAGGGTGAGATCTCCCGGGATCTCTTCGTGGATGGCGAGCAGGCTGAGAGAGCATTGGATGCAGCTAAAAAGGTCATCAGCAGGTTCGGCCTCGGTGGCGCACGAATATCTGTCAGAAGCTGCTACAGGACGCATGTAGGCCTCGGCAGCGGGACACAGCTTGCAGTCGCTGTTGGAAAAGCGATCTGCGAGCTGTACGGCCATAAGGCCAGTGTAAGAGAGATCGCATCCGCTGTAAACCGCGGGGGAACGAGCGGAATAGGGGTCGCGGCATTCGAGATGGGCGGTTTCATAATAGACGGTGGGCACACCTTCGGCCCCGGCAAGGAGAAGTGCGACTTCAGGCCATCATCCGCAAGCTCAGGAGTTAGACCACCACCGGTCATCGCGCGCCACGACTTTCCCGAGGACTGGCAGATACTGCTGGCGGTGCCGAATATAGAGAAGGGCGCATACGGCCAGCGCGAGATCGACATATTCAGGGAGTACTGCCCGGTGCCGCTGGCAGAGGTTCAGGAGCTCTGCTACCAGATCATGGTCAGAATGATGCCGTCCGTGATCGAGGGCGATCTGGATACATTTGGTAATGCCGTAAATCGGATACAGCAGCTCGGATTCAAGCGGGTGGAGGTGGAACTGCAGCATCCGCTGGTCAGAAGGCTGATGTCTGAGATGGTAGCAGCTGGGGCTGCTTGCGCCGGACTGAGCTCTTTCGGGCCTACTGTGTATGCGATAACAGATTCCAACATCAGAGATATAGAGTCTGCAGCCAGAGAGGTCATAGGGGAGATCGGGGGAGAGCTTGTTATAACGAGATCCAGGAATCAGGGAGCTAGGATAAGAACCTCCTGATATGAATAGGAACAATAATGCGCAGACTCCGGTCTTGAGGCCGGAGGATAAGTCAGATGGCGCTGAAATTAGATCCGGTAGAAGCCGGACGGAGGATTTGAGATGAGATCTTTGCTTGAGAGGCTCAGCAACGCCCACGGAGTTTCTGGGCGAGAGGGAAGCGTGATGGAGATCATAAAGGATGAGATCACCCCATACGTGGATGATGTTCGTCGGGATGCGCTTGGAAATCTCATCGCAACCAGGAGAGGCAAAAGGCCCTCTATTATGATAGCTGCACATGCCGATGAGATAGGGCTGATGGTCAAGTTCGTCGATGAGAAGGGCTTCGTCTACTTCGTGAAGATCGGTGGATGGTTTGACCAGACCCTTCTCAACCAAAGGGTAATACTGCATACAAAGAACGGCCCTGTCATCGGCGTCATAGGATCAAAACCGCCGCATGTCATGAAGGAGGAGGACAGGAAGAAGCCTGTCGAGGCAAGGGATATGTTCATCGACGTCGGGGCGAAGGATCAGAACGAGGCTAGGGAGATGGGCATTCTACCAGGCGTGCCCATCACAATCGATAGAAGTTTTGCGGCGCTGAAGGGTGAGAGGGTTACTGGAAAGGCCTTCGACAACCGCGCCGGTGTTGTGATGATGATCGAGGCCCTTAAGAGGACGAAGACCGAGTGTATGGTATACGCTGTGAGCACTGTGATGGAGGAGGTTGGCCTCAAGGGCGCGAAGACATGCGCGTTTGGCCTCGAGCCGGATCTTGCCATAGTCACAGATACAACTATCCCCGGAGATCATCCGGGCATAGAGAAGAAGGACTCGGCGCTCGAGATGGGCAAGGGGCCGGTCGTCACCGTGGTTGATGCATCGGGAAGGGGTCTGATCGCAGGAGAGGATGTGCTTGCATGGCTTGAAGAGACCGCAAGGGAGTTCAATATACCAATTCAGCTGGATGTCTCAGGCGGCGGCACGACCGATGCGACGGCCATACAGCTGACAAAAGATGGCATAAGAACGGGCGTGATAAGCATCGCCACGAGGTACATACACTCGCCCGTGGAGGTTCTGAGCCTCGAGGATCTGGAGAGAGGAGCCGAGCTCATCGCGAGAGCGCTGGAGACCGCTCCGAGGTACTTCAAGATAGAAGCTTAGAATGCTGGAGTGGATGCCCGCATACCATCCCCGCTATAAAACCGCATCGAAAGATATAGCGAGAGTTCGCTCTCTGCAGATACGTAATCCTCGCAAACCGCTCACTTTTTAGATTAGTATTGTGCAATGGTTAGATACTGGTGATCTGGTTTGAAGGCTATTATGATCTCCGGAAGGTCTCTCGCACAAGGCGCAGGCTGTGAGGAGAAGATGGCCCCATCGTATATCAATGAGGTCTCATGCTGCTCTCTTTCAGAGGAGGACTACAGGGCATTAGGGCTTGCAGATGGAGCCAACGTGCTTATAAAAAGCCCCCATGGAAGGGCCGTTCTCAAGGCAAGGGTCGATAACGGTCTTCCGAAAGGAATGGTCTTCATACCCATGGGGCCATGGGCGAACCTGCTGATAGGCACCGAGACGGGGGGATGCGGGATGCCGAACTTCAAGGGTGTAGAGGTAGAGGTGACGCCCACGGATGAGAATGTAGCTGATATTCGCGAGCTGTTCGCCATATCGAGAGGTCGATGATATTGCAGATAGATGATGTTCTATGCACCTTCTGCGGCTGCCTCTGCGATGATCTGCGGGTGGAGGTGAATGAGGGCAAGATAGAGAAGGTCAGAGGGGCCTGCAGGCTTGGCGCATC
>CAZMZV010000023.1:23619-26455 GCA_964570975.1 uncultured Methanotrichaceae archaeon
AGGTGAATGAGGGCAAGATAGAGAAGGTCAGAGGGGCCTGCAGGCTTGGCGCATCCAAGATCATGGGCCACAGCAGGATAAAATCGCCCATGATACGCGTGGATGGTGTTTTAAAGGAGGTTAGCTACGAGGAGGCGTATAAAAAGGCGGCCGAGATCTTGATCAACTCCCGGCATCCGCTCTTCTACGGCTGGGCCTCGACGACATGCGAGGCTGTTAAAAAGGGTGTACTGCTGGCTGAAGAGGTGGGCGGAGCGATCGACACAACGGCGAGTGTATGTCACGGCCCATCGATAATAGGCATAGAGGAGAAGGGCATAGTGGGCTCAACGCTCGGCCAGATCAAGAACCGGGCGGATCTGATCGTGTTCTGGGGTTGCAATCCTGCGGAGGCCCACCCGCGGCATACCTTGAGATACTCATCGAATGCGACCGGCAGGTTCGTTCCAGAGGGGAGAAAGGGAAGAAAGGTCCTGGTCGTGGACGTCAGGGAGACAAGAACCGCGAAGAACGCAGACAGGTTCCTGAGAATCGCACCCGGAAGCGACTACGAGATCATATCCGCGCTGAGGATGATCGTCGGAGGAAAAGGAGATCGTCTCCAGGAGGAGATAGCAGGAGTTCCAAAAAAAGAGCTCATCGAAATCGCGGATATGATGAAGGGCGCTAGGTTTGGCGCGCTTTTCTTCGGCCTGGGACTGACGCATATCAGGGGTAGGTACAAAAATATCGATAATGCGTTATCCCTTGTTGCAGAGCTCAACAGCCACACCAAGTTTGTTATGATGGAGATGAGGGGCCATTACAACGTGGCCGGTGCAGGGCAGGTGCTCGCATGGTCGTCTGGCTATCCAATGGCTGTAGATTACGCAAGGGGCTATCCGTATTACAATCCAGGCGAGACGACGACCTGCGATCTTCTCAGCAGACGTGATGTGGATGCGGCTCTGATCATAGCGGCAGATCCAGCGGCTAATTTTCCAAGGGGCTGCGTAGAGGCACTTGCTGAGATGCCGTTGATACAGATAGACCCATTCGAGAATCCAACCACCTTATTCGCAGACGTGGTGATACCGAGCGCGATCGCTGGGATCGAGGCCGAGGGCACGGCTTACCGTATGGATTGCCTCCCTCTTCGTCTTAGGAAGCTAATCGATACGGAGTATCCGACCGACGAGGAGATACTGCAATCTATTCTCGATAACGTGAGGAGGTTTAAGGATGATAATTAGGGGGGGCATAGTCTATGATCCTGCTAATGGCGTCTTCGGCGAGGAGATGGATATATGCATAGAGAACGGCAGGATCGTGGAGGAAGCAAAAGGAGAGGTGATCGATGCAAAAGGGCTCCTTGTAATGCCGGGCGGGGTGGATGCTCACGCGCACATCGCAGGCCCCAAGCTCAATACCGGCCGCATAATGAGACCTGAGGACTCGAGAATGGGGACCGAGCCGAGGACAAGGGTATGCAGGCCATCGACCGGTTACACCGTGCCGAACTGCTACGCAATAGGATATCGCTATGCGAAGCTCGGCTACACAACCGCCTTTGAGGCTGCGACGCCGATAATAGAGTCGCGACACACACACGAGGAGCTTGAGGAGATCCCGATTGTTGATAAGGGCGCATTTACGCTTTTCGGTAACAACTGGACCGTCATGGAGTGCGTGCGCGACAACGATCTCGATAAGCTCGCTGCCTATGTTTCATGGGGTCTGAGGGCGTCTCGTGGCTATGCCGTGAAGATCGTTAATCCCGGCGGCGGCGAGTCTTGGGGATTCGGATCGAACGTCAAGAGCATCCACGATACGGTGCCGCACTTCGATGTCACACCTGCCCAGATAATAAGAGCCCTGGCGGAGGTCAACGAGAGGTTGAGGCTACCACATTCTATACATCTACACTTCAACAACCTCGGGAGACCCGGGAATTACACGACGGCCATCGAGACGCTGGATCTCCTGAAGGATATCAAGCCGAGCAGGATGAGGCAGGTTGTACATGTGGCACACATGCAGTTCTCCGCATACGGAGGAACCGGCTGGAAGGACTTCGAGTCAAAGGCTGCTGAGATCGCTGAGTACTTCAATCGAAATAGCCACGCAACAATGGACCTCGGCCAGATAATGTTCGGACCTGCGACGACGATGACCGCGGATGCCCCCCTCGAGTATGCGAACGCAAGGATCGGGCACCAGAAATGGTCGAACCATGATATAGAGCTCGAGGAGTCCAGTGGTGTTGTTCCGTGGGTTTACATGCGGAAGATGGCGGTAAATGCCGTGCAGTGGGCCATCGGCCTGGAGCTAGCGCTGCTGACGAAAGATCCGTGGAAGGTGATCTTGACTACGGATCATCCAAATGGAGGTCCTTTCGTGAACTACCCTGATATCATATCGCTTCTGATGAGCAAGGTTAGGAGAGAGGAGGAGATTAAGACCCTTCATGAGGTCGTTAGATCCAGAAGCACATTGCCCACCGTGGATAGGGAGATGGACTGGTCAGAGATAGCGATAATAACCAGGGCCGCCCCAGCTAGAATTCTGGGCCTGGAGGATAAAGGCCATCTTGGCATCGGCGCAGATGCGGATGTATCTGTATATGATATCAGACCTGAGGAAATCGATCCGTCAAAGGATCACGCCAAGGTTAAGGCAGGCCTGTCGAAAGCGAAGTATACAATAAAGAACGGAACAGTCGTTGTAAGGGATGGGGAGATCATAGCATCGCCCTGCGGGAGAACGTACTGGGTTGATGCTCGCGTGCCGGATAGCGATATGGAGCGCATGCTTGCGGATCTCAGAGATAAGTTCGAGAAGTACTACAGCATCAGGA
>CAZMZV010000024.1:0-25712 GCA_964570975.1 uncultured Methanotrichaceae archaeon
TACGGGCCGTATCCCACCTTTGAAAAGGTGGGGATTGGCCCTGATCTCATCCTAAGGTGCGGTGTTGAATAATTCGAATTGATGTGGTCTCAAGACGTCGATTCTTACCAAAATCTTTATTCGTATGAATTGGCCCTTTGCTATTGGATTTCTGAACATTATTCAACACAGCAATCTAACCGGTAAGCTTTAAAACTTAAATCGGAGTAGTAGAGGCCATGCGTATAATATTGGCTTTGTTCTTGCTTCTCGTGCTTGTGGGCCATGCTTCAGCAGGCTGTCCTACAGGGACTGGTGGCGTGAACTGGCTCGGTGGCTATGAGATAGGATCCGATACGGGCACGCCGGTTGGTTTCGAGAGGCCGAACATGGCTATGCCAAATCCGGTGACGAAACCGGACATGTCGATGCCCAAACCAGGGCCTGTTCAGAAGACCAATGAATCCACCAATAGCAGCCAGACTGCAAATAACAAGACAGACGAATCCCTGAGCAGCACATCTAATGATGCTCGGCACAACCTCAGCGGCAGGTGGAGCATGAACCTCTCGGACGGAAGGCATTTAGAGCTTGTCCTGTATCCTGTGGGAACGGTCTTTTACGGCGACGGCAACCTGAGCGAGAACAACTCGACCATTCCACTCAAGGCGAGAGGCTCCATAGGTGAGGACTCTCTGGTGCGTCTGGATATCATCCAGGTAGTCGACGGCGAGAAATACAGAGAGGATGTTCTGTACAAGCTAACCATTCAGCTGAGCAACCAGACCATCGCCGGAAGCTACAGCAGATACGGCACCAACGGCCAATCCGCGGTTATAACCGACTCGGGCACAGTCAGCGGCATTTTACAGAAAAACTAACACCTTTTTATCAATGAGCGTCCGCTCATAGCAGCGGGTTTTTCTATATTCAGCAGGTCGAGTATCGTCGGCGCCACATCTGCGAGTATACCATCGTCCCTGAGCTCTTGTTTGCCATCCTCGCAGACCAGGATAAAAGGCACCCGGTTGGTCGTGTGCGCGGTGTGCGGTTCTCTGGTGACCGGATCCACCATCTTCTCGGCGTTTCCATGATCGGATGTTATAAGCACCACACCACCCCTAGATAGCACCTCGTCGGCAACCACGCCAACACCGCGATCCACAGCCTCTACGGCCTTTACAGCGGCCTCATATACTCCCGTGTGCCCGACCATATCCGGGTTGGCGTAATTAAGAATTACAACATCATAAACCTCAGATCTTATGCGTTCTATCACCTCTGAAGTAACCTCTGGAGCGGACATCTCCGGCTTCATATCATACGTTGGGACCTTTGGAGATGGTATCAGCACTCTGTCCTCACCAGGAAACGGCTCCTCTCTCCCGCCATTGAAGAAGTATGTGACATGCGCGTATTTTTCAGTCTCAGCAATTCTCAGCTGTCTGAGACCCGATCTGCTTAGGATCTCACCTAGAGTCTCCTTGAGGTGCTCAGGCTGAAAGGCAACCGGAACATCGATGCTCTCATCGTATTGGGTCATGCAGACGAATTTCGGTCTTAGATATCTCCTTTTGAACTCCTTAAATTCGTTCTGCACGAATGCCCTCGTTATCTGACGGGCGCGATCGGGCCTGAAGTTGAAGAATATTATGCTGTCTCCCTCTCTTATTAATCCGTCAGGATCGACCACAGTCGGCCTGATGAACTCATCGGTCTCGCCCCTATTATAGCCCATGAGAACGGCTTCTTCAGCACTTCTCGCTCTAATGCCCAGGCCCTCAGTCATGGCTCTGTACGCTGCCTCGGTCCTATCCCAGCGCTTATCCCTATCCATCGTGTAATAGCGTCCGGATATAGTAGCTATCCTACCAATTTTGAGCTCTCTCAGTTTCTCCTCCAGCTGTGATATGTATGTTAATGCGCTCTTTGGTGGCACATCTCTGCCATCTAGTACAGCATGAACGTAAACATCCTCGACTCCGAGATCCTTCGCCATATCGAGCAGCGCAAATAGATGGGAGATGTGGCTGTGAACACCCCCATCTGACAGAAGGCCTATGAGGTGAAGGGATCTTTTTGAATCCCTGGCGTGCGTCATCGCATCAACAAGCACATCTATATCCTTTAGCCGGTTCTGCTCGATTGCCAGGCTTATGCGGGTGTAATCCTGATATACGATCCTGCCCGCTCCAAGGTTTAGGTGGCCGACCTCCGAGTTCCCCATCTGCCCGCGCGGAAGACCTACGTCGAGCCCAGATGCGCCAAGCGATGTATGGGGATAGTCTGATGCGAGCCTGTCCAGATTCGGTTTCTCCGCGCCAGCTATCGCATTTCCATACAGCTCCTCGGAGAGACCGTAGCCGTCCATTATGATAAGAACAAGTGGTTTCATGATAGATCGGAGATCTACTCCAGCCTTTTTAGTGGTTGCGAGCCAGAGCAGCATGAAGTCCAAAGGCAAGGATTGAGATAAAAACACTCATGGCCTAACGCTTACCCATTGGAATGGCTCAGAGGCATTTTCGTACCAGGGAATTTCAAACGCATGCCAGCAAATCCGTAGCTCAAATATCTACACCTGAAAATGCTTTCCTCTTTCAGCATGCTATACTCTTGCATGAGGGGTTTTTAGTTACCATGCAGATAGCTTTCGGCTCAGATCGAAGGTATTTTAAAGAAGGAGCGATGATGTTTGGGGGATCTATATGGGCAGGGTAAAGCTTACCGAGACAGTCTTCAGAGATGCACACCAGTCGCTCCTTGCGACGAGGATGAGAACGCGGGATATGTTACCCATTGCGGAGCTTCTGGACCAGGTCGGCTACTTCTCTATGGAGGTCTGGGGTGGTGCTACATTCGATACATGTATACGTTATCTGAATGAGGATCCGTGGGAGCGATTAAGAGCCCTGAAGCTAGCAATGCCCAATACACAGATGCAGATGCTTCTTCGCGGCCAGAACCTAGTCGGCTACAGACACTATGCTGACGATGTGGTGGAGAAGTTCGTTGAGAAGGCGGCCATCAATGGAGTCGATGTCTTCCGAATATTCGATGCTGTCAACGACATACGGAACATGGAGAAGTCCATCAAGGTCGCGAAGCGTATGGGCGCGCATGTGCAGGGTGCTGTCTGCTACACAATAAGCCCGGTTCACACAATAGAGCAATTTACAGATTTCACGGTGCGTCTGGCGGAGATGGATTGCGACTCGATATGCATAAAGGATATGGCCGGCTTGATCTCTCCACATTATGCAAGCGAGCTCGTCAGGTCGATAAAACGTGAGGTGAACCTGCCCGTCTGTCTGCATACTCATTGCACAGCAGGTCTGGCCCAGATGAGCTATCTCGCAGCCGTGGAGGCAGGTGCAGACATTCTGGATACAGCAATATCCCCGCTATCGGGCGGCAGTTCACAGCCGGCTACAGAGAGCGTGGTCGCGGCATTCAAAGAGACGCCATATGATACTGGTCTGGATCTAGAGCTGCTCACCGAGATAAAGCGTTACTTCGATAAGCTGGTGGAGATCTATGCTCCAGTGTTCAATCCAATATCTGCCAAGATCGATACAAATGTCCTCGTGTATCAGGTTCCAGGTGGTATGCTCTCGAACCTCGTAGCGCAGCTGATCGAGCAGAAGGCAATTGACAGGTATGATGAGGTCTTGGCGGAGATCCCCCGGGTACGGGCGGATCTCGGCTATCCTCCTCTTGTCACACCCACAAGCCAGATAGTAGGGACACAGGCTGTTCTGAATGTGCTTACGGGTGAAAGATACAAGGTTGTTCCCAAAGAGGTGCGCGATTACGTTAAGGGTCTATATGGGAGACCACCAGCTGAAATAGATCCCAAAATCCGGGCGCAGATCCTGGAAGATGAGGAGCCGATAAGTGTAAGACCTGCAGATCTCCTCCCACCAGAATATGAGGCTGCGGTTAGAGAGGTTAATGCACTCGGAATCGCGAAGAAGGAGGAGGACTATCTCACATACGCCTTGTATCCGCAGGTAGCGATAAAGTTCTTAAAAGGTCAGGCGAGCGAGGAGCCTTTGGTGAAGAAGGACTCCAAGGCAGTTAAGGCGGCGGTAACAGGCAGTGTGCCGGTTGCCTTTAACGTGGAGGTGGATGGAGAGGCGTACATCGTCAAGGTCGCTCCTGTGGGTATCAGCATACAGGAGGCACAACCAAAGACTCCGAGAGATGGTGTTACGGTTCCGATGCAGGGCGTGCTGATCCGATACAAGGTCAAGAAGGGCGACAGGGTCAACAAAGGGGATATCGTGGCGATACTTGAAGCTATGAAGATGGAGAACCCGATATATGCTGACAAGAGCGGCACTGTAAAGGAGATCTACATAGAAACCGGCAAGACTGTCTCTCCAGGCGATGTGCTTATGTCCATCGAGTGATCGGTGATCTCTCTTCATGGAGATTAAGAGGTCATAAACTCCGGTCCAGGCTGGAGAGGAAATAACAGGAGCTAAGACTAATATGAGAAAGGAACTGGTGCTGATTGAGGCTCTGCCGTACATAAGGGAGTTCTACGACTCGATAATGGTGATAAAGATCGGCGGCTCGATAATGGCCAATCAGGAGATACTCGAGAGCTTCATACAGGACGTAATCCTGCTTAGATACATCGGCATACATCCGATAGTGGTCCATGGCGGCGGTCCTGAGATCTCCGAGGCGATGAAGCGTTTCGGAAAGAAGGCAGAGTTTGTTGCCGGCCTCAGGATCACAGACAGAGAGACCCTGGAGATAGCGAGGATGGTTCTGCTCGGCAGTATAAATGCTGAGCTTGTCTCGCTCATAGGCAAGCATGGCGGCAAGGGTATCGGCCTCTCAGGAAAGGACGGCATGCTCATCGTGGCGAGAAAGAAGCCGCCAATGAACGTAAACGGTGAGAACGTAGATCTCGGCTATGTTGGAGAGGTCGAGTCGATAAACCCGGAGATACTGATGATCACAGCCGGAAAGGGATACATCCCAGTGATATCGCCCATTGCCATCGATAAAGAGGGTAACAGTTTAAATGTCAATGCAGATACCGTCGCAGGTGCTATAGCTGTCGCAGTCAGAGCCAAGAAGCTCATATCGATCACAGATGTCGAGGGGGTCAGGGCAGATCCGAACGATCCCAGCAAAGTGATCTCTCAGTTCACGCCCTCTGAGTTCCACAGGCTCGTGGAAGCGGGGATCATAAAGGGCGGGATGATTCCGAAGGTAGAGGCATGCGTTCAGGCCGTGGAGCGTGGCGTTGAGAGAGCACATATCATAGATGGGAGGATCCCACATGCGATCATACTCGAGCTTCTCACGGACGCTGGCATAGGCACGATGGTGACACCATCCCCGGCCTGAAGGCCAGCCCTCTCTCCATATTCGCTGAGATTTCCTCTCTACCGCACGAGTCGTGCATGTCGGTTTATACTTGTGCTAACTAAATTATATTTAAGAAAGGCGGTTTGTCAGAAATCCTCCTGTATGAATCGGATTTGATTAATTGACTTCCTGACAGTGGATTTCCAAAGATATTCAGAGTAGCATCTCTCTGTCTCACAACCCTCTAGGCCGCTGTAGATGCCATCTCACCTGAGCCTCCGCACTCTTAATGTCTGATTCTTTACCCCCAAAACCTCTACTCTCTCGCCCTTCTCTATTCTCTCATCCGATTCGGCCTTCCAGTACTCACCCCGATATATGACATATCCCGTTGGATCTATCGCCTCTATAGCTTCAGCAAACCTTTCAGCTGTTTTTTCAAACGTCGGCCTGAGCCTGGCCTCTGCTATTTTGTAAATGGCAAACGCGAAGAAGATGGCCATAGTCAGTGACGGCAGGAGGAAGAGCTTTATCACGGACCATTGATACTCGCCAGGTAGATACCATTGCGGGAAGCCGATTGGCGCGAACAGAATCGTGCCTATCACTATGCATATCAAGCCAGCAACACCCAGCACGCCTAAAGTATGCGTGTGAAGCTCGGCAACGATCAGGCCCATGCCAAGGACTATCAGGAATAGAGCGCCGATGTTCACATCGAAGCCCTGGCCTATTAGACCCAATGCGATCGCTATAACCCCGAAGATCTCTGCTCCGATCCCGGGGTTTGATATGCCGAATATGAGCGCGTAAAGACCCACTAGGAGGAGAAGGCCTGCAATCATCGGATCCGAGAGCAACATCAGCACTCTGAGCCTTATATCAGGCTCGAAGGCCTCGATCCTCGCGCCGGCTGTGATCAGGCTTCTGTTTTTCGCGGTGCTTCCATTTATTGCGATCAGCAGATCGTCGATATCTTTGGAGACGTATTCTATAACCCCGTACTCCAGGGCCTCCTCAGCATTCAGGTTCAGATTGCTAAGCACGAACTCTCTCGCAGCGGTCCTGTTGCGATTGTGGGCCTTCGCCTTCTCCTCGATCAGGGCAACTATCGCATTTGTCGTCTTTGTGTCGTTGACTGCCTCTGTTGCTCCGGTTGGGAGAAGCCTGACCGGCTGGGCTGAGCCTATGATGGTGTTAGGAGCCATCGCAGCTATGTCTGTGCTCATCAGTATCATTGTACCAGCAGACCATGCTTTTGCCCCCGGAGGGGAAACGTAGCCGATGACGGGGATGTTGCTTCTCTCTATGATGTTTATTATCTCCAGCGTCTCGCTAAGGCCGCCTCCTGGCGTATCGAGCTGAAGGACCAAAGCATCAGAGCCTGATTTCTCAGCATACCCTATCGCAGCTCTGACAAGATCATCGCTTGCTGGTGTTATTGCTCCCTCGAGCTGGAGGGAGACGACAGCTCCAAGGGAGGGTGCCGATAGCACCACCATTAACATCAAAGCTTTTAAGTACGGCCCCATCTGACCTCCGATCAGGTTCGAAAGACTCAAGCTGATACCGCTCTACCGCTTGAGGTCTATTTGCCTTTAGTTGCCTCCTCTGAGGCCCTCTGAATTGCGGCCACAACCCCTGCTGTGCTTCCAATGTCTGAGCCGGACGTTACCACTATCAGGTTCCTTTCCCTCGCGATCTCCGCCAGGGTCTGAAGCTCTCGGAGCTTTATGGCTATAGGTGCATTCTGATAGAGTGCAGCCGCCTCGGCCATGGTCTTGGAGGCCTGAAGCTCTCCGTCTGCCAGTATGATCCTGGAACGCTTCTCCCTCTCAGCCTCAGCCTGCTTTGCTATCGCTCTCATCATGGACTCTGGCAGGCTCACGTCTCTAAGCGTGACTGCGGTTACCTTGATCCCCCAGGGATCTGTATGCCTATCCAGGATGCTCTGAAGCTTGAGGTTCAGCTCCTCTCTCTTCGATAGCAGATCATCGAGATCGATCTGGCCAAGAACATCTCTCAGGGTTGTCTGCGATAAGAGCGCCGTTGCGACCCTGTAGTTCTCAACCTGTATAACAGCCTTCGCCGGGTCCATGACTCGGTAGTATATCACAGCGTCCACATCCACGGTCACATTGTCCTTGGTTATAACAACCTGCTTCTGTACGTCTATTGTAACGACCCTGAGGTCGATGAGCTGTATCCTATCTATGATGGGGATTATGAAGAAGAGCCCAGGGCCTTTAACACCACTGTATCTTCCGAGTCTGAATACTACCACACGCTCATACTCGCGGACGATCTTAATAGATTGACTCAGAAGTATAAGCAGAACGACTATTACTATAGTAAACTGAGAATCCAATAAAGCCACACGAACACCTCATTGTATTTTCAGTCTTTATTGTATATGTGACTTCCTACCGCAGTGTAGTCGTGGGCATCGCCTCTTGGAGATTTGGTCATCATCTCCACTGGCTCTATCCCGCAGTCCCACAGGTGAGAATGTTCGGTGCAGCGCCTTCGTTCGTACTTACCTGCTAGATTTGCCGGAATCTTTCCTATCGCTCCCATTTGCCGAACACCTCGTCGGCTAAATGTCATGTGTATAATCAATTAAAAGCTCAATATCCGCGGGCCACATGCGCACCATTCGTCTTAAATTCTCAGGAACCATTAAGCTCCAAGTAATTTAAGCAGATCATCCGCGCTCAGTGTATTTACAACATCGGATGCCTCCAACCATCCCCTTCGTGCAACTGTGACACCATAGCGCATGAAATGAAGCTGATCTGGCGCATGTGCATCTGTGTTTATGGCCATCTTCACACCCATCTCCTTCGCGCGCTTGACCCATACATCGCTGAGATCCAACCTCGTGGGGTAGGCGTTTATCTCCATTATACATCCTGTACTAGCGGCTGTCTCCAAAATAAGCTCCATGTTCACCTCGTATGGCTCTCTTCTTCCGATGATTCTTCCGGTTGGATGTGCTATTATATCGACGTGCTCGTTCTCCATCGCAGCTATAAGCCTGCTGTTGATCTCCCTCTCCTTTTGGTTCTGGGCCATGTGAATCGCAGCCACAACAACATCACATCTCTCCAGGATCTCGTCCGAATAGTCCAAACTCCCATCAGCTCTTATATCTACTTCTGTGCCTGCAAGTATTCTGAAATTTTCCAGCTTCTCGTTCATCTTCGAGATGGCATCGATCTTCTCCAGCAACCTGCTCTCCGAGAGGCCACCTGCTATCCCAACGCTTGGTGAATGATCCGAGATGGCTAGGTAGTCATAACCGATCGACTTGGCATACGAGACCATATCCTCAATGGATCCAATGCCATCTGACCAGCTGCTGTGGACATGGAGGTCTCCTTTTATGCAGGAGATGTCTATCAGCTTCGGAAGTTTGTGGGCCATCGCAGCCTCGATCTCGCCTCTATCCTCTCTAAGCTCTGGAGGTATGTATTGCATGCCGAGCGTCTTATAAACATCCTCTTCGCGCTCGAAATAGAGCTCTTCTCCAGTCTCTATTCTCTTCAGAGAATACTCGGAGAGAGAGTAACCAAGCTGGAGCGCTATGCCACGAAGCTTTACGTTATGCTCCTTTGAGCCGGTGAAGTACTGAAGCAGGGTTCCGTATGATCTCGGCTCGACTATTCTAAGATCGACCTGCACTGTATCCTCGATTATAACGCTTGCCTTTGTGGGGCCCTGCCCCAGGATCTCGTTTACCATCGGCATGCGAACAAATGCTGCCACGGCTTCTGCGGGCCTCGGAGAAGTAGCTAATATATCGATATCTCCGACGGTCTCCCTTCCTCGCCTGAAGCTTCCCGCAATGGTGATATTGTTCAGTCCCTCTATGCCTTCCAGGTATCTCAAGATCATATCCACCAAATGCATTGCCACGCTAAGCGGTATGCGGCTTGAGCGCTTTCTGTGCCTCTCTATCGCCTTCAGGATGTTGGCCTCTTTCGTCGGGCCCATTCCTGGAAGGCGCCGGATGCGATGCTGTCTCGCAGCCGCCTCAAGCTCATCGATGGTTGACACGCCGAGCTTCTCGTGGACAAGCGCGACGGTCTTCGGGCCTATCCCCTGGAGCTGCAGAAGCTCTTTCATGCCAGGTGGTGTGGAGGATACCAGCTCATCGTATGCTCTGATATGCCCGGTCTCCAAATACTCTGATATCTTCTCAGCTATGGCCTTTCCAACACCTGGTATGCTTTCCAGCTCTCCGCGCCGCCATATCTCCTCGATATCCTCCTTAAGAGACTCTATGGCTCTAGCAGCTCTGCTATAGGCAATCACTTTAAAGCGATTCTCGCCCTTCAGCTCCAGCAGCTCTCCCATCTCGTACAGGATGGATGCTATCTCTTTGTTCTTCACGTTCTTACATCATATCAACGGGTATAACAAATTTAGCCTTTTGATGATATATTATACAATTTTTGAATTGTTATTGCTGTGTTGAACAACTTTTTAATTCTCGATATCAAAGAGCAAATTCACACGAATCCGAGCTTTGATAGAATCGATTCCTATTGACCTCAAAGTCTGGAGTTATTCAACACAACGCATTTTGACACTCGAACACAGCGGAGACTTGATAAAAAACAGGCAGACTTCAATTGGTATGTTTAGAGGAGGGCACTTTCTTATCACTCGTCTAAATAGGATATGCGTCTCGAGATCATTTTCCGAGCTCTAAATCAATATTTTTACATACTTCCAGTATTCTAATCCCCTCCTCGGTGGTAATATATTTTCTGCTCTCCGCTATATGCAGAAGCCCCCTCTTCGTGAGCACATCTAAGTAAGAGTCGAGCATCTTGAAGTTGAGATTGGCGTTATACGCTATCTTTGTTTTGTTTGCGCCATCCGTACATGTTTCCAATATATCTGAGACGATCTGAGCCTTGCTGCGCCTCTTTATGACAGCCAATTGAGCTGACCCCCTTAACCTCATACACAGAATTGCTATAACTAAGCAATTTTAGCCATCTTTGATAGAATATATCTTTATCGATCAAGTATGCGGCCTCTCTGAATTAGGAGGAATCTATTTCTGACACGTCCACATTCAGGCCCAAAATCGTTTAAACCCATGCACTCTAAGGGGGAGATGGGGGCATTGATTTTGCTCGAGATACTGAAAAGATCGCTGTACGATGCGCCAGTCTTCAAGAGAGGGGATTACAACTATTTCATTCATCCCATAACAGATGGCGTTCCGGAGACCAGGCCAGAGCTGATAAGAGAGGTTGTCTGTCATATCATCAGGATCGCGGATCTCGATGTGGACAAGATAGTCACGGTAGAGGCGATGGGTATTCCAATAGGCGGGGCTTTATCGCTTGTGACGGATATACCACTTGTTATAATGCGCAAGAAGATGTATGGCCTTCCGGGAGAGATTGAGGTCAGCCAGGTAACGGGCTACTCCAAATCGAGGATCTTTCTAAACGGCGTCAAAAAGGGCGACCGGGTGATATTTGTAGATGATGTCGTAAGCACCGGCGGAACAGCGCTCGCGGTTATGAAGGCTTTGGAAGCCGCAGGTGCTGTGATCAAAGATGCTGTTGTAGTGATCGAGCGGGGTGAGGGTGCAGAGCGTGTAAGAGCAGCCGGCTATCCTCTCAAGACGATGGTTAGAGTCGAGGTGAATGAGAAGAGCGTCTTCAAGGTCGAAGAGGTATCGTCCCGTGAGTGACTCAGATCTTCGCGCCGAGCTACTTGCTGAAACAGAGAAATGGCTTGAGCGGGCAACGGATAGGCTCTCAAGATGCAGAGGGGATGATCTTTTTCTGGACAACATCAGAGCTTATATCAGCGACTCCAGATACTTTTTGGAGAGCGGAGATCTAATACGCGCGTTCGAGGCCGTTATCTGGGCATGGGCATGGCTGGAGATCGGCGAGCGCGTGGGGAAGCTAGAGGTTGGTGCTCTGTAACATTATCGAGATCGAAGATCTCCATTACAGACCAAATTTCAGCCGAAGCTTGTGTTACGCTGCACCGGCTAGAGCTGCGTTAGAATTCGGTCATCCAACGACAGCGTCTGCAGGATATTCTCATAAAATATTTAGATCTGTGGTTGCCCACAGATCTTCGAGAATCACCATCCAGCTCTGAATGAGTATGGCGGTTTGAGCCAGGCTCTGAATGATGTGTAGTAACCTCCGAAGTCCGGCCTCCACGCCACGAACGAATATCCCTTCTGTATGGTGAAGTTTGCATCGCTGATATCGGAGACCTGGACGCCTGTGTTGTATATCACCGTTACCTTCACGCGCGCCTGGGTCGTGGCTATATTCGGAGGCCTCCAGACGAAGCTGGTTGCGGGTCCCATTATGCTCGCTATTGTGTGCGGGAACGTGACACCGCCATCTGTGGAGTACGAGAGAACAACACCAGCAACAGATGTCGCGCTTGGCATGGTCCATGTTATCGTGAACGGCAGCTGTCTCTTGAGAACCTCACCACCGTTTGGCGTTATCAGCCTTACGAGGTTGGTGTCCATGGATTTAACAAACTGCCAGCTCTCAGTTATCTCAGGGGCGCTGACTCTGGTAAATCTGAATGTTATAACATGGCTTCCAGCACTGAGGCTGTTCCACTCATCATCCGTTATCGACCACCCTGGATAGTACCAGCTCTTGGCGCCTATGCCGGTTCTTATGCTCTTCCACTCTCCACCGTCGATCTTGTACTCTGCCGTAAGCAGATCTGTCGTTGATTCCACCTGTATCGTTGTCAGGACGGGCTTTGTCGTGTACGGCACGGGGCTCGCTGGAGGCTCGATGGTCACGCTGTAATCCTTGCCTGCGAGAGCAACCGGCGAACCCGTGAAGATTGAAGCAGGGAACTTTCCACTAACCTTGTTTGCTGTTGTATCCACATTGCTCGCGGTGGCCTCTATCCAGCTGGTGCCATCCCAGACGTACAGCTTCAACGACCGCTCTGTCACATACACCAGATCCGTGTCGGAATATGACGCGGTAAGCGTAACCTCACCGCCCGGATTGTTGGTCAGAATAACATCGTAGTACCTGATAGGCGTGGCAGGCAGCTTGCTCGCATCATATGGAGTCTCACCTGGCATGTATGCAGCGCTTCCCATGATGGTGCCGCTGTACACGATGCCTCTCAATTCGATTTTGATACCTGCGTCAGGATTATCGAATACAACTGGAGATGCCTCTCTTATCTTTCCATTGATGGTTCTCGCCGTCAGCCAGGGAGCGAAATCAACAGATCCTACCACAACATTGTTCGGACTGTAAGGCGCGCCTTTCTCTTTTCCAGTTCCGCCCACTCCCCAGAAGCAGGCTCTGGATAGAATCGTTGACGTCAGTGCATTTCTCAGACCAACGCCATTGCCCTCTATGTTGTTGTAGAAGATCAGCGGGCTGGTATTCGATACATCTATGCCAAAGCCGCTTGTTGCGCCTGTGATCGTGAATCCTGTCATGGTTACGCTGGATCCTGTTATGGAGACCGTAGCGCCTGCTGGGTTCGCAGCATTAATTTTGGGATTTCCAATGCCAACCAGCTTTAGACACTTGTCTATCACAACATTCTCATTATATGTACTGGCATATACTATTATTGTATCACCCGGACTGGCATTGGATACTGCATCTTGGATGCTGCTCTTGCTACAACCAGAAGGACACACTGTGTATGTGGCAGCATCTACAGACGCGGCCAGGATTAAAAGCGCCAGGCAGAGCGTCAGACCTATATTTACCCCCCTTCGAGGAATCATCGCTACTCACCACATTTGTTTTTTAGTAATGATTATTAGAATGTTATATATACCTTCCGACAATAGGTTTTGGTGAAGATGGTTAAAAACAAGATACATTAAATAATTTATTAATATTTTTATTTAAGCTGAGGGTAGCCATTCCCACCCAACGGTTTATCTTTTATGGCACAGTCTTACTGTATCTACTTTGGTAAAATAATCACATATTGCAAGCGTCTCTCGATTTGCAGAGAATATAATATCAGTACCGAAAGTATTTAGTATCATAAAATTCACCCCCACAGTATGGCTCTGTCTAAACAGAGCAATCGGATAAGAGAGCGGGAGTGGGTGCAGTGATTGTTGGAAAGATCCTTATCCGGTATCGTATGTATCAAACGCATGAGGTATTGTGATGTTTAGGACTACAAACCAAACGAGTTTTCTTCTTTTTCTCTTTTTGATGCTACAGATGCCCATGGTCCAGGCGCTCTCTCTTAGCTATGGATCTGGCGGTTACGACGGCTCTGTCTCTGTATCAGAAAGATATCAGCTCGATGATTCGACGTCGCTTCTTGAATCGACGAATCTAGGTTCTGGCTCGGTTTCGCAGACGCAAGCAATTGCAGGCAACGGTTTGAATCTGGTCTCTAAGAGCATTTCCGGCTCCAGTTATGGTCTGGGGACCGCGACGCAATCATACGGATCTTTGGGTATCGGGGGATCTCTGAGCGCATCTGGCAGATCAGGAGATCTGTGCCAGAGCGTCGGAGGAGCTGGCTATCTAACGACTACATCTGCTGGAAGTGCAGATTCAGATTATGTCTACAACATCGCGCAGGTCGAAAATGGATTTCTCTCAACAACGCAATCAATCTCCGCAGGCTCTGATGTCTCTGGCGCTCAGAGCACGACGCTCTCTGGAGATATCGGGGTGGTAGGATCGCTGGCCACCTCTGGGGATAGCGGGATGGTTGTGAGCGGTGACATCATAGGCGGCGGATCCATGGATGCAGATCTTACATGTGCATCATCGTCCATCGCTGGCCAGGTCTCTGTAGATGGGACGAGATGGCTCGGCTCTGAGGATATGAACATAGTTAAAAACAGCGATTTCGGCATCGCGGTTGAAGGTCTCAGAGTCGTCGGCGATGGAATTGGCGCATTCGGCGTAAATGCAGGGCATGTGAGCACACACGGTGCGGTCTCCACAACGAAGAGCACGACTTACTATCAGAACAATCCTACATCCTATACGCTCACTGGCTGGCGATGGAACAGAGGAACGCCGATTACGATCTACCTGAAAAACGATGGAAATCTTGCTTCTGAAGGTCTAAACTCAAATAATGCTAAGAATGCGATATCTGTCGCTGCTAGTACCTGGGATTCTTACACACAGAAGTCTCTGTTCTCCCAAGTTATTCTCGATAGCAAAAAGAACACAGACAATCCATACGATGGCGTTAATGTGCATGCATTTAAGTACCTCTCCGATGTACCTTCAGCTCTTGCATACTCCAGGACGAGGTATGGTTATCCAAAGGTGGATGGCTATTACACTGTCTTCGAGTCGGATGTTAGCTATAACACAAGATACAGCTGGACAACTGACTGGCAGACAGCAGTAAATAACAACGGCAAGATCTTCGATCTTCAGACCGTTGCACTTCACGAGCTCGGTCACACCTTCGGCCTTGGCGATCTCTACACGCTCCCCAGCACCGATCCGAGAAGGGGCGATTACTACCAGATAATGAACAGCTACAATGATCCGCAGAGAACGCTTGGTGCTGGCGATATAGCAGGCATACGGAAACTCTATGGTAGGTGAGTGGCAGTATGTATCTCAGATGTCGCTCGCATCTGAGATACAGCCGATTTTTATTCGCGTTAATGTCCGAGGATTCCTATAAACCTCATTTTTAAGGCGCTTGCGTGTTGCTGCATGCTTGTATTGATAATCAAAAAGACGGGTTTTTGGGAATCCTCGTTCTACTTGAAGATCTCGCCGGTTCCCATGTACCAAAACACCATATCTAGATGCGACATCGGTATATCGATTCGGCGGGCGAAATCCGACATCGAACCCTCGATCTCGAGATACCTGCTTCTGCTCAGCGACTCGGGCATGCTGGAGATTACGCCGTAGCGGACCAGCCTTCTCAGGATATGCCTGTCGAGGATCGCGAGGTCTCTGCCGATGCCTATATTCCGAAGAAAATGGCTCGCCTCCTTGTAGCCGAGTCCCTTGACGTTTTCGACAAGCCATTCACGCATCGAGAGAACATCACCTTTTAGGAACGCTCTGATCGAGAGTCTCCCATCGACTGAGAAGAGATCTCTGGCCTCGCATATGTACTCTGCCTTTCTGTACTTGAAGCGCACGCCCTCCAGCATAGGATGTATTGCATCGCTCTGGCAGTATACCCTTCCCGTGGAGAAGAGGCTCTCGACGGCTGCCCAGCACGACCTGGCCCTCGACTGCGGCGTCAGGATACAGAATACCAGCTCAGCGAATAAACGCTCGTCATCCCCGTGAAGCCAGATCAGCTCGAACTCTTTAAGCCGCGCCTCTATCTCGTGCTCAAGTCTTTTGTGTATATCCTTAAGTTGCTCGATATCATCTGTATCAGCTTTCATCCATATCTCTTTATAGCGGAAGTTTGTTCATCAATCTCAATCGGCCGCTTTTCTCTGTTCACCAAACGTATCCAACGAGTGCCGCTAACAGAGGTTTTAATCCGGGTAGATAGGACCTGTAATACAAATCCTCCTGCACTATCTCTCGAGGATTAATATCACAGCGCACCACGAAGAGTCTCACAATCTCGCAGCATCTTTGTTTGCGAGTGAAATCTTTTTTACGGTTGCATTTCATACTTCGCTGAGATCTTTTTACAGCAATCCAAGCTCTCTATGTTTGCTCAGAATATCATCAGCAAGCCTTTCAATGGCTCTGAGATCCTCTTCATTCGGATAGCCTTTAACTATAACCGGCTCCAAGATCTCGATCTTCAGGTTTGGCATCAGCGATTTGATGTCTTCTGCAATCCTCGCTCCCCAGCCGTATGAGCCAACGATAGATGCGAACCGCGCCTTTGGTCTCAACGCGTTTGCGATTATCGCTGCATAAGCGATTAGAGGATGCGCCTTTGTTATAAAAGCAGGCGTTCCGAATACAATTGTTGCTGCATCGACGAGCGTGGTCGCTATCGCTCCCAGATCGCTATTCGTCAGATCGAACCTTCGAACGGTTATGCCCCTCTCCATGAGAGCATCCACCAGATGGCTCACAATCATCTCTGTGGAGCCGTGCATCGATACGAATGGAATTACGACCTCGTTCTTAACCTCATCAGAGGTCCAGTCCCTGTATGCATTTATTATAAAATCCGGTTTATCATATACTGGCCCGTGGCTTGGCGCGATGATCTCGAGATCCAGTGATCTTATGCGCTCCAGATGCTTTCTCGCATTGGCCCTGAAGGGCATCATTATCTCTGCATAATACCTCTTGGCGCTCTCATACACATCCTTGGCATAAAGGTCGCTTGTTGCCAGATGGGATCCGAGAAAATCGCAGGTGAACAGAATCCTCCTCTCCTTGAGGTAGGTGAAGATCGTATCAGGCCAGTGGACCCAGGGAGCACTTATGAACTCAAGGGTCATGCCGCCTATGGACAGCGCCTCGCCATCATTTACGGGATGCGCCCGCTTTTCTTCTATGAGCCCGAATTCCATCAGCAGCTCGATGCATTTCTGTGAACCCAAAACTTCTGCATTGCTGTATCTCTCGATCAACTCGCCTATCGTCCCCGAGTGATCCTGCTCCGCGTGCTGCGAGACTATGTAATCGATCCTCTCAACTCCGAGAGCATCGAGGTTATCTAAAAGGACATCCCCCATGCTAGGATCTACGGCATCTATCAGCGCGATCCTCTCGCTCCCTTTTATGAGATATGAGTTGTAGCTTGTGCCATGCGGTAGCGGAATAAGCGCATCGAAGAGCCGCCGATCCCAGTCGATCGCACCCACGCTAAATACATCATTTCGGATCTCTCTTATCATAATTCGCCCCCAAGCTATTAATGTGGACGTGCACAGATCAATACTTTTCCATCCAGGCTGCAAACTGTCCATCCAAGAGTGAAGCGAGTATTTCCCCAAAACCAGAGGGTTCATGTAAACATCCTTTTTAATCGCCTGTCGCGCACCCTTGTATTTTTATGTCAAAAGATGGGTTTTAGGGATACTCGCCAACCTTTTGATATAAATAGGCATCGACGTAGTAAATCTTGGTGGCACTATGCAGATTTAAGCGTCTGAAGAATAATGGCATGTGGCAGCCAGTTCTTATCAGGCGATCTTCTGATCTCATGCAGGAAGCCTTATAGTATCGCACAATCATCTTCTCGCAGATGATCCGAAGAATCCCCTCTGGTTGCCAGGGCATCGACAGCCTCCTCGGTGGCGGTTTTGAGAGTGGAATAATAACACAGATCTACGGTGAATCGGGCAGTGGAAAGACCAACATAGCGATACAGCTCTCAGTCCAGACTGTTAAGCTCGGTTCCAAGGTGATCTTCATAGATACAGAGGGGTTCTCGCCAGATCGATTCGTGCAGATCGCGGGCGATAACGCAAAGGAGATCGCCTCCAAGATCCTGGTATTCCAGCCTTTGAGTCTCGAGCAGCAGCATATGGCAATAAGAGACGCAGCCAGAATCGCAGGCCAGGGGTTTGGGCTGGTGGTTCTCGATTCTGCCACATCGCTTTACAGAGCCGCCTTGGAGTCAACTGATAACCGCCAGATAAAGAGATCTCTGACCGCCCAGATCTCCGAGCTCCAGGAGATCGCAAGGAGGTACAACATACCGGTGGTTATAACAAATCAGGTCTACATGGATATCGATACGGGTATCCTGCGTCCGGTGGGCGGGACCTCAATGGAGCATCTCTGCAAAGCGATATTGGTTTTGGAGAAGCTCGGTGAGGGAAGGAGGCGTATGCGTGTGGTTAAACACAGATCCCAGCCGGAGGGAGAGGTCGCAGACTTTCTCATAACAGCCAGCGGTCTGATTTGAGCGATCTCCTCCCATGCTAAGATAGGAGATTGCTGTCTGCATTCTCTGCCGGAGTGCTATCTGCAGCGCATGCGTGTGCCGAGCATGCGGATGCTAATAGATCACTTCAGCCTCTCGACCTCTATCACTCTCAGGGGGACCGAGCCCAGGGCCTTTCCTATCATAGCCTTTGCTATCTTTCCCGCATGCTCCTCGCTCTCAGCATCGAATATTTTTATCTCGAATATGAGACCAACCAGTGCGGTTCCAGCTACGAGGAGAATACCCTCCAGCGGCTCCTCACAGCTGGGGCAGTAACTCTGACCCACCTCGACCTCGACATACTCCATTTTATGCTGGTTGAGCCTCTTGCCCGCCTCGGAGATGGCGACCCCGATGGCATCATCCGCAGTCTTCACGTCTCTGACAATCCATGCCCCTTCAAGGGTGACTAGGAAGTTGGACATCCTATCTCCCAGAAGAGAGATAAGGATATTTAGCTTGCGGATTACAGGATGTGCAGGGGCAGAGAAAACCACACGCTTCAGTACTGAGATGAACCGTAAGCCTCTTGAGGATTCCTATAAACCTCATTTTTAAGGTGTTCGCGTGTTGCAGCACACTTGTATTAACAACATTTTTATATCAAAAAGGTGGGTTTTTAGGAATCCTCGCTTGAGGATTCGTCTATTTTTAAGATGCTCATGTGTTACAGCGCAATTGTATTTAATAATATTTTATATCAAAAGAGGGACTTCAGGAATCCTCGCTTAAGCAAATCTATAAATATCATTAATACAATAATCTTGTCGGATTTGGGCTAAAGTCCTTTGGCTTCAGACCAGAGAGGCCCAATTCTTCAGGATGGGGCGTTGATCGCAGCGAATCAAAAGGCGGACCATCCTTTAGATCGTTGGACCTGTCCGAATAAGCTCTGCGGTCAGAAATCTGGTCCTTTACCGCTTCTGCATGTCAGAAACACTTAATCCTTATTCGGACAGGTCCGCACAAAGGATCGTAAAGTATGTATGCATGAAAATGTGTCTGAAGAGATTCATAAATGAAACGAGGTCCTGGTATGAAGCGTCTCATTGCCATGCTTGTGATGCTGGTCCTGCTTTTCTCGGTTCAAGGCGTGACATTCGCGGAAGATCGTGTTTTCAGCCAGCATTCGTATATCTTCGTAAATGGCTATATGGACGAGAGCAGGATATTCCAGAGTGATTACGGGTTCAAGGGGCAGAAGCTCGCGGTAGGCACAAGGGGAAGCGGCATGGCATCTAGAACACAGACCGTAGATTTCTGGAGCAACAGCACGACGGGAGAGAGCGAGATACACTTCATCGAATCCGGCTATTTTGAGTACCATCCCTACACACCAGGGCCATCTGAATTAGACCTTAAGAAAGCGTTATGCGCAAAGAACTACAATATCGTCAGAGCAGCATCTGATGGCTATTCCTCCGGGAATTATCCTGCAAAAGAGATCAGCAGGCAGGAGGGCAAGAGCATCTCTCCATATCAGATAAACTCAAGCCCTCGCGCAGCGGCCTTGATTGGAGCGAGATTATCAAGCAACCCCTCCAATTGAATCTACTTTTGAAGCAGGGCTTGGCTCAGATTTTACAGCGCTGGAGATTTAGGGTAAGATGCTGCAAACTCCTATCTGCAAGCAGGAGATGGCCACAAGTATATCGATTGGCATCCGGCTCACAACCAAAGTCTGTGCTCAAAGGAGGCGCTTCATATAATCTCCTTGTGAAGTATGGGTCTCAACTGAGAGTCAAGCGCCTCTGCTGTTCTAACCAAAAGCCCAAAGAGGCTCTTTAAGAGTGAAGCAATCGCTTCTCCCGACATGCTCATAATCGCTCTGAACAGTTCGACGATCGCGTTCAGGATCTCCAAGAGTATATCTCGCAGGATCCCGAAAAGATGCGCGAATATAGGCCAGAATAAATCAAAATATTCTGCATGATATTCTGAGATGTAGAGATAGATGAACATCAAGGCCACTACCAGAAAAATAACTCCTATTCTCATGAACGAGACCCCTTCACCACAAACAATTAATGTAGTGTGTTTTTATGTATAATAATTTTTTGGATAACATGATAATGCTTAGAGTCCGAATAGCAGACTGTGAGCGCCTGTCCTCAGACCAGGGGAGTCATGGAATTCAGTCTGCCGTTGGTATAATACAGCCATCCGGACAATGTTATATAAGATAATCACGTTAATCACATCTGATGGTTGCAAAAAAACTGGCTGCAGTTCTCATACCGATATTGCTTGCAATTATAGTGGTGATCTTGCTTTTTCCATCATCTAACGGAGCGGAACGGGTTAGGATATCTGGTTCCACCACCGTCATGCCCCTGGCGGAGCTTTGTGCAGAGGAGTTCAATTTTTTACATAAAGACTACATGGTAACGGTTACTGGTGGCGGATCAGGTGTGGGTATAGTGGATGTCGCAGAAGGCAGGGCAGAGATAGCCATGTGCTCCAGAGAGATCAAAGACTCAGAGAGAGCCCTTTATGAGAGTCCTGATCGAAAGTTCGAAGAGATCCTGATCGGATACGATGCCATAATCATAGTCGTCAGCCAGGAGGTCTACAACCTCGGCGTGAGGGATCTCAATGTCACGGAGGTTAAAAAAATATATTCTGGAGAAATAAAAAACTGGCGATCTGTAGGGGGCCCTGATATGGATATCATGGTGGTTGGCAGGAAGTCCGGCTCGGGGACCAGAGATACCTTCAATGAGATCATCATGGGCTCGAGGGAGGCAGAGACTCCTGGCGTAAGCATCGAGGCTTTGGATAGCTCAGAGGTGAAGGCAGCTATAGTCGGGAGCGATAAAGCCATCGGCTATCTGGGATACAGCTATGTCAAAACAGGCGGCGTCAGAGCTATCTCTCTTGACGGGGTACCTCCCACGATAGAGAACATCCGGAGTGGGAGATATAGGCTTGCAAGAAAGCTTTACTTCTGCACATTTGGAGATCCCACGCCTGGTGCCAAGGCATTCATAGATTTTGTTCTGGGACCGGAAGGACGGAGGATAGCGGAGGAACACGGCTTCATACCGCCATGATAAGGAGATGTGTTGTTTGGCGAGATTCGGCGTTCATGTATCTATCTCGGGTGGCGTGCATCTCTCCGTTCGAAGAGCGATCGAGATCGGTTGCGATACGTATCAGATATTCACATCAAATCCGCGAGGCTGGCGCTCGAAGCATCTATCCAGTGAGGTCATCGAGTCATTCAAAAAGATGCTCAGCACCTCGGGGATACAGCCTGTTGTCGGCCACATGCCCTATCTCCCAAATCTTGCATCGCCAAAAGAGAGCGTCTATTTAAGATCAGTATCAGCACTGAAGGATGAGATAAGGAGATGCAACGCGCTTGGGCTTCCCTATCTTGTTACGCATATGGGAAGCCATCTGGGAGCCGGAAGAGCGCTGGGAATATCACGTATCACCAGCGCGATCGAGGCTGCGCTACCATCATCAGAGGGGACCATGATACTTCTTGAGACCACCTCCGGATCAAAAAACAGTATTGGCGGAACGTTCGAGGATCTCGCCGAGGTGATGGATGGTGTCGGCTCCGATCTTCTCGGCGTCTGCCTCGATACATGCCATGTTTTTGCCGCAGGTTATGATATCAGAACTCCTGAGATGGTGGATGCGACTCTAAAAGCTCTCGATTCAACAGTCGGAGTGGAGAACCTCTTGCTGATCCATCTGAACGACTCTCTGGGAGATCTCGGTTCAGGGCTCGACAGGCATGAGCATATCGGCATGGGGAAGATCGGAATCGACGGCTTTATCGCCATCATAAACGACAATCGGGTAAGAGATCTGCCCATGATAATGGAGACCCCTGTGGATGAGAGAAGGGATGATCGAGGAAATCTAGAGGTGGTGAGGGGTCTCATCCGAAGATAGCTCTCATCACCAGCATCATCGCATCCTTGGAGACGGGCTTAACCAGATAAGTGCTGGCACCGAGATCGTAGGACGTCTGGATATCCGAATCTGCGTTCGAGCAGGTCAGCATAACCACAGGTATTCTTGAGAACCTCTTGTCGCTCTTTATCTCCTTCAAGACCTTGATGCCCCTCACGTCCGGCAGGTTTATATCGAGAAGTATGAGATCTGGCAGGCGTTCTCCTGCTCTGAAGAGATCATCAAGCAGCTGCAGGGCATCGGACCCATCGGCTTTGACGCATATCTCTCCATCCAAGCCGGTCTTTCTCAGAACCCTGCGGGTCAGGAACACATCCTCCGGATTGTCCTCTACAAGAAGTATTTTCAGCTTCCTTGTATCTTCAACCATAATGCAAACACTTTTCGAGCTCATGGCACCAGAGCAGCTTCCTCAATCTTTCGAGCAGGCTTGAATATTCAGGGTTTATCTACTTTTCCCTGGATCTTCCCGCTGGAGAGAAGGGCAACCCTGCTGAGGCTGATCTGGTCTTGGAGATGATAGCCGATCGCATCTCCAAGTTTGGTGGCGAAATTCACAATCTCATCGTGAGACGGCATCGCGTCTCTCGTGAGCCTATCTCTGGATCTCCCTAGATGCATGTATGCCTTGACCTCGATGAAGTCCGGCTCTGCCATATCGAGTATCTTGGCGTATGCCTCTGGATTTGAGGTGTTCATACCTCTAATCAAAGTTATTCGTATCACAGTCCTGCAGCTCAGATCGCGCATTATCTCCAGACTTTCCAAGATGCGATCCCATGCATCGCCTCTGGAGATCTTCCTGTAGGTCTCCTCATCAGGTGCGTTTATGCTTATGTAGAGCTGCGTTGGATTTATATCCATTAGAGCTGCAGGATTTGTTCCATTAGTCACGAGAAAAGAGGTCATATCCCTAGACCTTATCTCCTCTATCAGGTCCTCCAGATACGGGTAGAATGTGGGCTCCCCCATGAGCGAGATGGCAACGTGTCTTGGGGATATCGCTTCTTCTAGCCTCTTTTTATCAACTATATCAGAGCCCCAGTAGCCTGAGAGTATCCTCTTCTGCTCCTTCAATACCTGCTCGAGGAGCAGAGATGGTGCGGTCCATCTCTCCGATAAAGGCACCACATCATCTATGGGCCTCCAGCAGTGGAGGCAGAGATGGTTGCAATGGAGCACTGGGGTCATCTGTATGCATCGATGGCTCTCGATCCCGTAGAAATGATGCTTGTAACACTGCTCCCCACCTCTGAGGCTCCTCTTGAGCCAGAGGCATGGCTTAACAGCGCCCTCTCCTACCAGATGGTATCCTTGCTGCATCAATCTCGTCAGATCCATGATAACCCAAAGAGCTGTTAGCTTCCGGTATATATAGTTTCAAAAGAAGTATTGTTGCCGAAGCCTTGCTATCTCATGTATATAAAAGCTCGGAGGCTTTCAGGCAGGAGCATTTGACCCTCTGCCCCACTCTTTAGCTGCGATCTCCATCGCATGGTTGCGTACTTCGCTTGGATCCAGAGGCCTTCGCGCTACCCCGCTTCGTATGGCAGCCTCGGCAACAGCCTCTGCCACCGCTGGCACGACATGTGTATCGAATATGGATGGGATTATGTGATCCTCTTTTATGGGATCTACCAGAGATGCTATAGCGCATGCTGCGGCTCTCTTCATGCTCTCATTTATGTCGCTCACTCTGACATCCAGCGCGCCACGAAATATCCCTGGAAAGCCGAGAGCGTTGTTGACCTGGTTCGGGAAATCAGACCTGCCGGTGGCTACTATCCTTGCGCCAGCTCTAATAGCCTCATCTGGCATGACCTCAGGGATCGGGTTTGCCATAGCGAATACTATCGCGTCTTCTGCCATCTCCCTTACCATATCTCCGCTGACGATCCCACCCACCGAGAGACCGATGAATACATCAGCACCTCTCATGGCATCCCTGAGCGTGCCCTTCATGCCCTTTGGATTCGTGATCCCGGCCAGCATCGCCTTAACCGGATTCAGATCAAGACGCTCCGTGTGGATTATGCCCTTTCGATCGCACACCCTGATATCCCTGACGCCGAAATCCAGGAGAAGCTGTGTGACAGCAACGCCTGCAGCGCCAGCGCCTGATACTGCAACGCTGATATCCTCGAAGCTCTTGCGCACAAGCTTGAGCGCGTTTATCAGGGCAGCCACGACAACAACCGCTGTGCCATGCTGATCGTCATGGAAGACTGGTATGTCGAGTCTCTCTTTGAGTCTGCGCTCTATCTCGAAGCATCTGGGCGCGCTTATGTCCTCGAGGTTTATGCCGCCGAAGACGGGGGATATTCTTACGATCGTATCCACGATCTCGTCGGGATCTTTTGATCCGAGCGATATCGGAAATGCATCTATTCCCGCGAATTTTTTGAATATAAGCGCCTTTCCCTCCATGACGGGTATAGCGGCAAGCGGTCCTATATCTCCCAGGCCGAGAACCGCGCTCCCATCCGTCACAACTGCGACCATGTTTCCCTTTGAGGTGTAAAGATAAACGTCGTCTGGATTTCTGCTTATCGCGAGAGACGGCTCGGCGACGCCCGGCGTGTATGCAAGACTCAGATCCTCAGCATCTCTCAGCGCGACCTTGCTGCAGATTGCTATCTTGCCCCTGGAAGCACTATGGTACCTTAGAGAACTATCTTGAAGAGACATCGATGAGTTTCTGAGTGTAAGCGAGATAAATATTGCTGGTCGCCATTATTCTTCCACCAATACAATTGCAGTGTTGAATACTTTTTGATTGGTATGAAGGACTCTCCGGCTAATCGCTGAGTCTAGAAATTTGGACCATACCGCTTCTTGGATGTCAGGAACACTTAATCCTCTATTTGGAGACGCCCCTCATCCCAGACCACAGCTCTTAATGACCATGAAGGGTGGGAGGTTGCGAATTCCGCTCTTCACGCTGAGAAGAGATCAGCAGTTTGCGTTAGTTTTACTTGTACGTATCCAAAAGGTCAATAAGTTTGAAGCTTATACGCCCTGCTGAGGTTACTTAACATGCTTAGAGCTTTTGTATTGGTGATCGCCGCAGCCGTATTCCTATCATGTTGCAGCGCGCAAGTTGCAACCGAAGACATGTACGGTGGAATATTTACGGGCTTTGCCAGGGGAGATAGGGGCTCAAGCGCATTGCTGACCTTGAATCTCACCCAAAATGGCACTGCTGTTACGGGCTATGCAACAGTTCTTCCAGGGCTGGTCATCGATACAGGGGGGTTCTTCTGCCCCGGCGCGGTCTCCGTACCAGAAGGTACGGTAGCCGTCGAGGGGGTGACATCAAGCAGCAATCCTCGCCAGCTCAAAGCAACAACATCTTTCTCAACGGGTAGAATGAATATTACTGCAGATATCCAAGCTGAGCTGGCCATCGATGGTAGTAATATGAATGTCAAGATGAAGCTGAAGATACCATGGCCATGCCGCAGCCCAAGCGTCACAGCGAACTTGAACAGGGCAAGATGAATGATGCATATGCAGTGATGGCTGTAATTCGCGTATGGCGACTTCCTCTCCGGCCTGAAGACCGAGTCTTTGCGACCTTACCCATCTCTATAACCGGCGATTAG
>CAZMZV010000025.1:0-17582 GCA_964570975.1 uncultured Methanotrichaceae archaeon
TGAAATCGCAACTGCAGCGATCTTGATGGTCTGATATGCGGCATGCTCCGATCTGCCGGGATGGCAGCATCACATCATGCATAGCATCTTATGCATCTGAGGTATCACCATCGCCTTTTCAGGTCCACAATACTTGGCTGCGATCTTATGGAACGAAAGCAATTTGCCCTCGCTGATTCTATCTCCGGAGACTGGCTGTATAACAAGTGCATCCGGCTCTGGGATCTTACCGCATATGCTTTCGATCTCCGCCGCGGTGGTCTCGGGAAGCACCACCATCTTAGCTATCGTATATATGCCTCGTTCAGCTGCCAGGGCTATACAAGAAAGCTCATTGCTCAATATCTGCTCGCTTTGAGCTAGACGATGGCTGGGGAGCTTTATGTCGATAGCCGCCAGATCGATATGATCGAGAAGAAGAGAAAAGCTGTAACATGAGAATCCGTTGGTCTCCAAATAAACTCTGAGTTTGTGATCTTTCAGTTCCTGTGCGAGTCTTTTGACGAAAGCAACCTGCTCCAGAGGTTCACCCCCAGTGATCGAGACGCTGTGGACCTCTGGCGTCGCATGTATCTTCATCCATCTCATAACATCTGAGCATCTCAAAGGATTGTCGAGCTCTATAAAGAAGCGCGATCCAGGCGTCTGCTCGATCCTGCATATTTTTGTGCGGCTGTGAAAAGCCTCGGTGTCGCAGTAGCTGCAGCCGAGAGAGCAGCCGGCCATCCTCACGAAGATCTGCCTCCGGCCCAGAAGTGGCCCCTCCCCCTGGAGGCTCGTGAATATCTCTCCGACAAAGCCCTCATCGCATATACTCTGTTGGGTCATGAAGACCAGCCTCCAAGAAGCCACGCCTGCGGTGCTGGCACGATTCGCAAATGCCGCAATGCGCTGGTCCATTTAGGTAACACGACCAAGTGAGCTCCAGAGGTGCTCCGATCTTGACACCTAATCGCACGATCTCATTCTTTCTCAGAGCGAGAAGAGGTGCCACAACTTGCGGAGGTCTGCTGAACGATGCAACCGCTCTCTCCAGGAGCATATTGAAGCGCTCGACAAACTCGGGCCTGTTGTCGGGATATGATTGTGCCTCCTCTGCATTAAACCCGACGTAGATGCTATCTGCTCCCAGATACTCAGCGTAGGCAGATGCCATCGATAACAAAACCGTGTTACGACAGTAGACCCATGTTGGGGGTGTTGCATAATCATCCAGTGAGACCTCATCCCCTTCTGGGATCTTCGCTCCTGGGGTTGTCAGGGCCGAGAGGTTCTTGAAGAGGTCTATCCGGGCGCACATGAGGGATGACGCGGATAGGGCATCTCCGATGCGTTTCACCGCCTGAATCTCTTTCTGCTCAGCCTGCTGACCATAGCTGACATGGAAGAGGTAGAGATCAAACCCCTCTCTTCTGGCGATGGTTGCCGCAATCGTAGAGTCCAGCCCGCCTGAGCAGAGGCATACCGCTTTACTCATCTATCATCACCCACTTGTCCCGACCTTCCCAGAGCTTGACCGCTACAAGTGAGATGCCAGAGTGATCGAGCTCCTCTTTCAGTCTCCTGCGAATATGGGATGCGATGGTCTCCGCAGTTGGATTTTCGAGCACGCTGTTCAGGTTGGTGTGGTCCAGCTCATCTATCACTTTTTTAACCACACGCTTCAGATCGTAGAAGTCCATGACCATGCCGTCTTCTCCTACAGAACCCTGCAGAACAACCTCCACTTTGTATGTGTGGCCGTGTATCTGGGAGCATCTGCCCTTGTGCAATGGGAGATGATGGGCTGCATCGAACTCCATCGATAGGCCTATCTTCATTCGAGCCTTCCCCTCATTCTGTCTATCTCGTCGAGCTGGTCGAGCATCTTCCGTAGAGCTGTTCGAACCGCGTCTGAAAAGCTCACGAACTTCTTTCCGTCGCCTACATGTCTATTGATATCGTCTATTATGTGCTGGGGTATCTCCACTGTCACCTTGGGCATGATATTCCTCCTGTATGGCCACAGGAATACCACAATATGAACTTATCTATGGTGCATGGGGTGCGTCCGGAAAAGAGATCGACTACTAATAGACAAGCCTTATAGCTGTTGTTTATAGGAGCACTTGCTGACGGACCTAATCAATCCGAGCCAATAGGAGTCTCTTTGATATCACAAGAGACTCGACAGCATTCTTTCGAGTAACTCGAGATTGTGATACCAACTAATCTGCGGTAGACCGCCAACTTTTTAATTGGTACGAAAACGCCTCCGGACCATGAAGCATGTGATACTGCAGATTGTTTTTCGGCATCGATGAGTAAATTCGCACAAATTTGAAAGATAGCTTTCAACCACAAAGCCTCGACTCATTCAACACAACAGCCCAGACCGCGACTACGTTATAATCAGGTATTTAAATCTTCGTTCTTGGACATAAGATATATTCAGCTAGAGTCTGCGAAGTTTTATAAGCGATCAGAGGACAATATAATGTTTGTTTTGTAATTTATAGGTTATACGTGGTGGTCCAGTGGTAACAGTGGAGAATCCTATCCACAGGGCTTATCTGCTAAAGATTGTTGGCGAAGATGGTCTGAGGATCGTGGAGGCAATGCCTGAGGAGGAGGTAACGGATGAGCATCTCGCCGAGGTTACTGGCATAAGCCTCAATACCGTTAGAAGAACGTTATATCTCCTCTATGAGCACAGGCTTGCAGTATACCGAAGAAAGAGGGACCCCGACAGCGGATGGCTTACCTATCTGTGGAAGATCTGCCCGGAAAGCCTAGATAGCGCTCTCGAGGCCGAGGTCAAGAAGCTCATCAACAAGCTCAGTGCAAGGCTGAGCTATGAAAAGGATCATGTATTCTATGCATGCGTGAACGGCTGCGCTAGATTTGTATTCGAAGAGGCAAGCGAAGCTAATTTTACATGTCCCTTCTGTCAGGGAAGCTTGGAGCACATGGAGAACAGCATGATCATTGATGTGATAGAGGAGCGCATAAGAGAGCTCAACGCTGCCTTATGCCAGTAATTCGCATTCAGCAGCCTTTTTTTCTAGCCGAGACCCTCGATTTAATTAGATTCCTCAGCGGCTCGATCTCGCCGCGCTTCGCGGATATCGGTGCTATCCTGTAATCCCACCGCCTCCACGGCGGCTCCATGCCTAGACGTTCTGCAATCCAGTTCAGGACGTCCTCCGGGTTTGCGATCCTGTCGATCTTATTGGCTGCGAGTATCGGATCTAGATCTAGATCGCAGAGAAATTCCCACATCTCTATCTCGACAGGTATCTCCCCTCTGCTTTCCCATCTATCAGCTATCTCAAGAAAAGATGCTGCATCGATGACCTGAATTGCCGTGACCATCTTCTCAGCATGCTCCTCTAGGTATCTGACTATCAGATCCTTGACGCGCTCCTGCTCCTTGAAGCTGCGATATTTCATGAAGCCATATCCCGGCATATCTGTGTATATCAGACTGCCAATTTTAACGGAATATGGTGATAACGTTATCCCAGGTCTCCTTCCGACGGCGACTTTCTCGCCAGTAAGAGCCCTGAATAGCGTGGACTTCCCCACATTGGATCTGCCTACGAGAACTATCTCACACATCCTTTGGTAATATCCATGCGCCCTAAAAAATAGCCTTCCCTTCTGTATCGATCTGCGGCAAAAAAAAGCAGCGGACCCGCCGGGATTCGAACCCGGGTTTGAGGCTCTCTCCGCAGAGCTCCGGAGGCCTCTGTTCTATCCAGACTATACTACGAGTCCAGCTTCTGAGTCCGGCTAACTCTCTAGCACAATCTCAATGTTCACGTTCTTGGGAACTTGGATCCGCATTAGCTGCCTGAGGGCCCTCTCATCCGCATCCAGATCGATCAAACGCTTGTGCACCCTCATCTCCCAGTGATCCCAGGTAGCAGAGCCCTCACCGTCCGGACTCTTTCTGCACGGAACCACCAGCCTCTTCGTCGGGAGCGGAATGGGGCCGGCCATATGTACTCCAGTTCTCTGGGCGATCCCACGCACCTGATTGCATATCTCATCAAGCGTCGCCGGATTCGTCCCAGAGAGCCGTATCCTCGCCTTCTGCATGCTTAGACACCGGTTTTACCTTGGAGTTACATTCTGGCACATGCCTGCTGCTATAGTCATGCCCATATCCCTGATCGCGAACCTTCCAAGCTGTGGGATCTCCTTGACCTTCTCAATGACCATCGGCTTGGTGGGCTTCACCGAGATGATCGCGGCATCGCCGGTCTTTATGAACGCTGGGTTCTGCTCCTTTACAGAGCCGGTCCTTGGATCGAGCTTGGCCTTTATCTCGGTTATCGTGCAGGCAACCTGAGCGGTGTGGCAGTGGAAGACGGGCGTGTATCCGGCAGAGATCGCACTCGGATGCTGGAGAACGACGATCTGCGCTGTGAACTCCTTGGCCACAGTCGGCGGCTTCTCAACGTGGCCGCACACATCCCCTCTTCGGATGTCGTTCTTGCTGACGCCCCTGACGTTCCATCCGATGTTGTCCCCTGGATATGCCTCTGGGATCTCCTGGTGGTGCATCTCTATGGACTTGACCTCTCCAGTCACGTGAGCCGGCTCGAAGATGACCTTATCGCCCTTCTTGAGAACGCCAGTCTCAACACGTCCTACGGGCACTGTGCCGACACCGGAGATCGTGTATACGTCCTGCACAGGTATGCGGAGCGGGAGGTTCACTGGCTTCTGAGGCTCCTTCAGAGCGTTGAGCGCATCCAGTATCGTTGGGCCTGTGTACCACTTTGTACTATCGCTGTGCTTCACAACATTATCGCCGTTGTATGCCGAGACGGGTATGAACGGTATCTCATCCACCTTATAGCCTACCATCCTCAGGAGCTTGCCTACTTCTTCCTTGACCTCCTTGAACCTCTTCTCGCTGTATGGCGGCTCTGTCGCATCCATCTTGTTTATTGCGACGATAAGCTGGTTAACTCCCAGAGTTCTCGCGAGGAAGACGTGCTCCTTCGTCTGTGCCATGACACCGTCTGGTGCCGCTACTACGAGCACAGCAGCATCTGCCTGGCTCGCGCCTGTGATCATGTTCTTGACGAAGTCCCTGTGGCCCGGGCAGTCGACGACTGTAAAGTAGTACTTATCTGTATCAAAGCGCTGGTGTGCGATATCGATCGTAACGCCCCTCTCGCGCTCCTCCTTCAGACTGTCCATGATCCACGCGAACTCGAAGGTTGCCTTGCCCTTCGCAGCCGCTTCCTTTCTATACTCTTCAATGGTGTGCTCATCGATCGCACCCATCTCGTACATCATCCTTCCGACGAGCGTTGACTTGCCGTGGTCAACGTGTCCGATGAATGCTAGATTAAGGTGAGGCTTGGCCTCTGCCATTTTGATCATCTCCTTTCTAGTGGTTTTATCCGTATTTTCTTTCTGCCTTTAAATCTTTTCCAGCGATTCAAGCCTTGAGATAGTCACTTGGAGTTGGCATTTCAGGCTTCAGACCCTTTCGGGTCCTGATCTGGCGAACCGTCTCCAGCATGAGGTTAGCTGGTATCGGCTCGAAGCCTGCGAACTCTGTTGACCATAATGCCCTGCCCTCTGTAGCAGACCTTATAGCCCCTGCGAAGCCGAACATCTCTGCCACGGGCATCTTGCACTTGATTGTGATCATATCCCCCTGGGTCTCCATGCTCAGGATCACTCCCCGCCGGCCCTGGATCTCGGACATCGCACCGCCCATCTGTTCTTGAGGCACCTGTATAAAGACATTCTGCATCGGCTCCAGCAGTGTCGGGTTCGCCATGAGAATTCCAGCCTGAACCGCCTGTCGTACCGCTGGTATAACCTGGGCTGGGCCTCTGTGGACCGCATCCTCATGAAGCTTCACATCTACGAGCTTGGCTTTGATTCCCTGGACGGGCTCTCTGCATATCGGGCCCGCGGTTATCGCCTCCTCGAAGCCCTCGAGTATGAGCTCCATCGTCTCCTTCAGATACTGCACGCCTTTTGTCATGTTCAGGAACATATTGGTTCCTATGTAGTTGACCATGTTCCTGGCCTCTTCTTTGTCCATGCCAGCATCTATAAGGATCTTCCTGCGCTCCACCTCCTCCATCTTCATGTTGATCTTTCCTTCCTTCAGGACCTCTATAACGCCAGCCTCGAGAGGCTCTATTTCGATGTAGAACCTGTTATGGTGGTTTGGAGACTTTCCTTCAACAGGTCCTGCCTTTCCTGTGACCGACTCTCTGTAGACTACAATTGGCGGGGAGGTCTTGATCTCAACTCCCTTATCGCGTTGAATTCTAGTAGCCACGATCTCTAGGTGTAGTTCGCCCATTCCTGCCATGAGGTGCTCTCCGGTCTCCTCGTTGATGGTGATCTGGAGCGTTGGATCCTCTTTTGCCGTCTGGCGCAGGACCTCTATCAGCTTGGGGAGATCGCGCATGTTCTTAGCCTCGACCGCGACTGTCATTACGGGCTCGGAGACGTGCTTGATGATCTCGAATGGAGTCATGTTAGGATCGCTCGACACTGTTGATCCCACAATTGCGTCCCTCAGGCCGGTCACAGCAGCGATGTTTCCTGCCGGGATCCTCTCCACCTCGATTCGCTCGGCGCCCATCATGATCCCTGTCTGCTGTATCCTGTTTGTATGAGGCACCCCTGAGATGTGGAGCTCCATGCCTCGGACCAGCGTACCGGAGAAGAGACGTCCTGTTGCGACCTCTCCAGCATGCGGATCGACCTTGATCTTTGTGACCATGAATGCGACCGGGCCATTGGGGTCGCATGACGCCATCGCTTTGCCGACGGGGCTGCTCCAGTCGCCCTTCCAGATAACCCTGATCCTGTTCTTCTGGGCCTCGAGAGGGCTCGGCAGGAAGCGGATTATCATGTCGTTGACCGCAACGTAGAGCGGGCATTTCTGCGAGAGCTCCTTCATCTTGTCGGCTCTGCAGTACTCGTAAACCTGATCGAATCCTATGCCGGTCTTCTTCATCTGAGGAACGCTTATGGCCCAGTTGTACAGAGCTGAGCCGAACGCAACGCTGCCGTTTGATGCATCAAGCCGCCAGCCTGCCTTGTAGTGCTCCTCGTCCATGCTTCTGATGAGCTTGTTTATGTTATCTATGACCTTCCCGAGGCGGACGGCCATCTCCTTCTTCTCGACCTTTAGCTCATTGATCATCCTGTCTACCTTGTTCACGAAAAGGACTGGACGCACTCCCTCGCGAAGCGCCTGTCTCAACACCGTCTCGGTCTGGGGCATCGCCCCCTCCACAGCATCGACGACTACGACAGCGCCATCCACAGCACGCATAGCTCTTGTGACGTCACCACCAAAATCGACGTGCCCTGGTGTATCTATCATGTTGATGAGGTACTCCTTTCCCTCATACTCGTGGACCATGGAGACGTTTGCAGCATCTATTGTTATGCCTCTGGCCTGCTCAAGCGGATCGAAGTCCATGAAGAGCTGCTTTCCTGCAAGCTCCATGGATATCATTCCAGCGCCAGCCAGGAGGTTGTCTGAGAGTGTTGTCTTCCCATGATCGATATGCGCGACTATCCCGATGTTTCTGATCATCTCGGGCTTATCCATCAGAGCAATCACGCGCTCTGCGATCTTCTTTCTCTTGCCCATAACACGCACCACTGACTTGTATAATCATTAACTCGGACCCCAAAAAGTTCTGATTCCACCTATATAAGCCTTAGTCCAGCTCTGATACACATACAGAGTGAGTCTGCAATCAAAAATCTTCAAATCCATTGCAAATCTATAATATAAAGTAAGAATAAAATATAAAAAGATATCTTTTTATAGCAATCTTTATCTAAAAGTTTGATGACGTGTTACTAAAGGTGATAAAGATGGGTTTGCGAAAATATGCTGCTGTAACGCTAATGATCTTTTTTATCTCTACCTATGCGCTTGCATCTGATGCAGTTCCAGGCGATCTAAATGGCGATCAGATAGTATCAGACGATGAGCTGAAGAGCGCTGAAGATGCATATGCACGCGGGGATATCTCAGCGGAGAAGATAGCTGAGATAAGACACATACACAATAATTATCCGATAAGCGTCACGGATTCAGCCGGCAGAAATGTAACCATCTATAAACCAGTTAAGTCGATCGCATGCACAATCTCTCACCATCTAGAGACACTGCGATCCATCAGTGTGCCGCGTGAAATGGTGGTTGCCGTACCCGCAGATATAGAGAAGTATTCCTTCTTCAAGGAGTATCATGATCTTCCAACGATAGGACATTTCTATGAGCCGGATCTGGAACGAATCATAGAGATAAAACCCGATCTTCTGATCACCCATCCTGGGCCAGGGCCTACAGGCCAGAACTACCTGCAGACTGTATTGGACAGGCTCAACGGCACAGGAATTACAATCTTAAGCTTGGCATGCAGCCGTCCCGATTCTTATTCTCAGGAGATCGATAAGCTTGGCAGGCTTCTCGAGAAGGAGAACGAATCTGCTAGATTCCGCGAGTTCTACGAAGGTGTTCTCGGATCGATAATCGGTAGAACGAAAGGCATCGGTGATGACGAGAGGCCTCTTGTGTACGTCGAATATGGACCCTACAGGGTATCCAATAATCCCATGCTGGATAAGATGCCTGTTGAGATGGCCGGGGGGATGTATCTGCTCTCTGGCGCGGGTCAGACCGGCGGCGAGATCTCACCGGAGACCGTGATCTCAGCGAATCCCGATGTGATAATACGACTTGTTTATGATGAGGATTATGATGCAAAGAGCGCAAACGACCTGGAGAAGCTTAAGACTATAAGAGATGAGGTGATGAGCAGGCCAGAGCTGCAGGACGTCAGTGCTGTGAAGAACGGTCGCGTATTCGTCATGGCATCTCCGTTCTGGACGTATCTTCCCTACAGCGGATGTAGGCATTTCATAGGTCTTGCGTATCTGGCCAAGATCCTACATCCCGAGAGATTCAGCGACATCGATGCTAAGGCGGTACATCAGAGATACCTGAGCGAGTTTCAGAGGATCGATTACAACCTAAATGAACGCGGAGCGCTGATCTACCCAGAACCATAGCTGTGGTTATATGAAGATCACGTGCATATCCACGGTTCACAGCCCCTCTCTCGTATCCGCGGTACTTCAGCTCAGGGAGAGATTCTCCCTTCCTTTGGAGCTCAGGATCTACTATCCGGAACAGCTTGACAATAGGAGGGTCGATGCAAGTAGGTTCGTAGATGATCTGAGATCTGCGGATGCCGTTCTTATCGACGTAAGAGGGAGCGGCAGAGCTGAAGATCTCATCTACGATACCCTCAAAGGGAGCGAGAAGACTGTGGTGAACCTGGTAAGCCCTATAGGCAGAATGATGTCCATAACCAGGCTCGGATCTTTTCGCGGTTCCGTTATAGCTAGCAGGCTGAAAGCAGGCGAGGTCCGGAATCCTGAGGATCTCTGGAGGAGGATCAAAGGAATACAAGGGATCGTCGAGACGGCTGGCAATATAATTCCCTTCGGGCCGATGAGGGATGCAAGCAATTACATAAAAATTGTGAAATATTGGAGACACGGCGGTCCGGATAACCTCAGGAATCTTCTCTTGCTTCTCCTCAGGGAGTATATGGGTCATGGTGAACTGCCGGATCCGAGTGAGCCATCGCCATTTCCGGAATATGGGATATACCACAAAGGCAGGTTTCTCTATTCCGTAGACGAGATCCCGCTGGGGGAGAGAAAGGCCACCATTGGAGTTCTTTTCTATGGGAACATGCACTTTGATCAGTGTTTGCCAGTGCTGAATGCCATCCAGGAAAAGCTGGACGATATCAATCTGATACCTGTATTTTCTGATGGCATTCATAACCTACGAGCAATCAAGAACTTCTTTTTCAAAAAGGAAAAGCCGATAATAGATTGCATGATAAACCTCACCTGGTTCCGCATAAACGGTGGCCCACTCGGAGGCGACCCAGAGCTCACAAGAGCCCTTCTCAAAGAGCTGGATGTCCCTGTATTCGCGCCTGTATGCATGTATCAGGGTCTTGTTGATGAATGGGAGCGCTCGGAGAGGGGACTTTCCCCGCTGGAATCGATAATTGCGGTGATCTGGCCCGAGCTGGACGGCTGCATCGAGCCCATACCTTGCTGCGGCGTCCGATCTTCTCAGATCGCTGGCATGGAGGTTCGCGAGGTAGCAGCAATCGATGAGAGGGTCTCGAAGATCGCAAGGAGGGCGAAGAGGTGGATCGATCTCAGAGAGAAGGATAACAGGAGAAAGCGGATCGCCCTTATCATATACAACTATCCCCCCGGCGAGGAGAATATCGGACGAGCGTCATACCTTGATGTCTTTGCGAGCCTCAAAAGGCTGCTTGCAGTTATGAAAAACGCCGGCTATACCTTAGAGATTCCTGATGGGGAGCTGGATCGCATATTTTACGAGATGGCCGCTGTGAATACCGGAAGGTGGCTCTCGGCCGAGACGACTCTGAGGAGATGCCCCTCGCTGGATCTCGATGCATATCTCAGAGCATTCAGATCGATTCCTGTCGAGATGCAGAATGAGGTTGTGGAGTGGTGGGGAGAGCCACCGGGCGATGTCATGGTCTCGGGAAATAAGATTCTGATACCAGGTCTCGATCTCGGGAACGTCTTCATCGGTGTCCAGCCAGCAAGGCCTCCTCTCAGAGATGCCGATATAAAAGAGGTTGCACACGATAGGACCAAGCCTCCTCATCATCAGTATATCGCGTTCTACTACTGGCTGGAGAGGATATGGCAAGCAGATGCCGTTGTCCACATAGGAACTCATGGACTGGCTGAGTTCATGAAGGGCAAGGAGGTCGGCCTCAGCTCCAGCTGTTATCCAGATCTGATGATAGGGGATTTGCCAAATCTATACTTTTACCATATCGTTAACACCTCTGAGGTGGTAATAGCTAAGAGAAGGCTTTACGCCACGATCATCAGCTACAATTCACCACCTTACACTAATGCCGATCTCTACGAGGGCTATGTGGAGCTTGAGGATCTAATAGATGAGTACAGCCAGGCCAGGGTTCACGATCCGAAGAGAGCGGAGAGGCTGGAGAAAAGCATCTACGCGAAAGCCAAAGATGTGAATATAAAAGCAGGCAGTGTGGCTGAGATACATGACACTCTTTATGAGATGAGAAGGAGGCTTATCCCAAGAGGCCTTCATGTTATCGGAGAGAGGTATGGTGAAGAAGATCTGATGAATTTCATGGAGATGCTGCTCAGATACGACAGAGATGGTATTAGATCTCTGAACAGCATAGTAGCAGAGGCGAGAGGCATAGACTACAGATCGGCGCTGACAAACCACACATTCATCGAAGAGCGCGAGGAGATCGATAGGATATGCTCCGGAATCGTGCGCAATGCTATGAATGGATCTCTGGAGAGCTATCTCAGATCCATTAATCTTCACAACACATTCGAGAAAGAGATAAAGAAGGCCCTGAGCTATGGATTTGATGCGCTCAAGAGATATTCAGATAACAGCATAGAGATCGAGAGCTTTATCAGAGGGCTTAATGGCAGATTTATAGAGCCGTCTGGCGGCGGGGATATCATCAGATCCCCTGAGGTCCTCCCTACAGGAAGAAATCTCGTACAGTTCGATCCCAACAAAATACCGACCGCCGATGCGATGAAGAGGGGGGAGGAGATCGCCGAGAATACGCTCAGAGCATACATCGAGCAGAACGGCTCGTATCCTTACAGCGTGGGCGTAATACTCTGGGGATTCGAGACCACAAAGACCGGCGGGGAGACGATTGGGCAGATATTGAGGTATATAGGCGTGCGCTTGGAGCGCGATCCGGGATCGTGGGCCGCCAAGATTGTCCCCATACCGCTAGAGGAACTGGGAAGGCCCAGGGTGGACTGTTTGGTCAACATTTGCGGTTTCTTCAGAGATATGTTCCCAAATGTAGTGCATCTTCTTGACAGAGCATTTGCAATTGTAGCTGAGCTTAACGAGTCGGTGGAGATGAATTACGTCAGGAAGAACTATCTTGAGAACGCTGCAGAGCTTCTCAGAAAAGGAATTGATGAGGAGACCGCATGTATCCTGGCAAAAGGCAGAATTTTCGGGCCGAAGGCTGGCGAGTACGGGACGAGAATGCTTCCGCTTATCGAGGATTCTGTCTGGCGGAGTGAGGAGGAGCTTGCAGAGATATACGCTAGCTCGATGGGCCACATTTACACTGAGAATATGCATGCTGTGCCACAACTGGATCTCTACAAGAGCAACGTAGCCAGAGTGGATATGGTATCTCAGATCAGGGACTCCCACGACTGGGAGTTTGTGGATCTCGATCACTACTTCGAATTCTTCGGCGGTCTCTCGAACACAGTTCGATACCTAAAAGGCAGCGATCCTCTGATGCTGATCTCTGATACAACTGGAGAGGTGGTGAAGACCGAGGACGTAAAAGCGACGGTGGAGATGGGCGTAAGGACGAGACTTCTCAATCCAAAATGGATAGATGGCATGCTATCTCATAGATTCCATGGAGGCCAGCAGATCACTGATCGGGTCGAGAATATACTGGGGATAGCTGCAACAACACACTCCGTAGAGAATTGGATATGGTCAGAGATAGCCGAAAGATACATCTTCGATGATGCAACAAGAGATAGGCTTCTTGAAAATAATCAATTCGCTGCAGTTAAGATCGCGGAATGGCTGATGGAGGCCTTTAAAAGAGGATACTGGAAGGCAAGCGATGAGGAGATCGAAAGGCTGAGAGAATGCTATCTTGAAATGGAAGGGGAGATAGAGGGGAGAGATGCCACCCCATCTCCAGTCTAGAAGATCTGATCTTCTGCGATCTGACCAAATCGAAGGTTTCAGACCTCAGCTTCCAATTTTAGGCATATAAAGCCGAAGCATAGCGATTAGCAGTGGCACTTTCTGTATGAATGAGAAACGATATTATGTGCCTCTTTTTTGCCTAATGGTTGGGGAATTTAGGTTCATGAGCGGTTTTTTTACTGGTAAAAGCTCGCATGCAAAAGAGATAACTACAATAGCGGAGAAGTAGATACCATGACCAAGTTTGTCATATGTATTCTCTTCGCAGCACTGTTTCTCGCCGTTACAGTAAACGCGCAGCAGGTTGAGTATGCGCCTGGCGAGAGGGCTGCTGAGGTTCTGTTCAATATGGGCCTGAGAGGGCCGTGGCTCATAAGCGAGCATGCACCATGGCTCTATGGAGACACGACAAGACCTGGTTCTGGATTCAGCTATCGTTTCTATGACACCTTCGGGAGGCTTTCAGCGGAGTATCGTGATCGAAGATACAGTTCATTTAGAAGCGTAGCCCTGAGAGACAAATGCCTTCTGGGCTATGTAGTCGTGGATAGTGGCATGCTAAGCGTGCTCGATGCTGATACAGCTGCTCCCACAGGGGTTGTGAAGATCTACACAAAGAGAGGCACGTATCCTGTAATGGCTCTAGTGGATGCGAATGGGAAGCTCGAGGGAGTGTATATAGATCTCCGTTCAGCCGCCTGAACTGCCGGGTAGCAGGTATACATCTCAGCTAGGGTCAGGGTCTCCAAAATATACGATCTCCGATAGACATCCTCTTCGTATATGGAGGCATGTGTGAGCTATGCATATCGCTTGAATGGGTGTTGGAGTCTCGCCAAAATATTCATTGCCGAGCGTTCATTCAAGAGAGATCCTCGATATCGCATCATCGAACCACTTCCTCGCCCTCTTAACGATCACTGGATCCTCTATCCTTCTGTAGCGCTCATAATCTGCTAGCTCTTTAAGGGCAGATGTTAGCGATCTCGCAGCCTCAACCGATCCTGGGCAGCTGGTGTGTAGCTTTACACTATCATCAGATCCGTATATCCCCAGGAAGGGAAATATGCGGCATGACCATGGCCTGGCATCGTATATCCTGCAGCTTTTCTCGACTGCATCATAAAATTTGCATGGCCTCACATGCTTCATCGCGAGAAAAGTCTCCCCCGATGGGGACTTGAGGCGGACCACATACCTTCTCATAGCCCTGCTAGGCGTTATCTTCAGATGTTTTGCGATCCTATCAACATCTGATTCCTTCAGTTTTATTGGATCCCCTGTTGTGCAACAGGTGCCACATCTTTTGCAGACGAACAGCATGTGACATGCGATTCTATAGTAATCTGCCTCTGATAGCGTGGGGACAAACGGATCTTCGGCTCTCGGATCTCCAAGCATCGATGTCGCCTCGATCAGCTTGATCGCCACGCTTCTCGGATCTATATGTTCCAATGCAAACACCCGGCCTGTGCAGCGTCTCTCCCTGGAATCAAATCCGCACTCAAGATATAGTAGTTTTGTTTCAGATCTGGGTTTATCTTCAGCCACACTAGACTGTAATCACTGTGTTTCTCATCGTTTGGTAATTAGGCGTTTGATACGAAAATGCCTCTGAACAGTGAACAATTTTTCATTCCCACGAGTGACCTTGGCACATGAGCATTTGGCATGAAAATAGGTTCCCCCAGGACAATTTTCATCCCCCATGGCTGTTAGACCATGAGAGCTTTTCGATAGTATAGAGCCAATTCCTCAAATCAGCGTTTTTAAGACAGCCATCAACCAAGTTGCCTCCCTTTAACGAGTTGCCGCCACGAAAACCCTAACAAGCAGACTGAGCCGATACGGTGGCACTTTGATGGCAGAAAGAATCGACCGCATTCTTCCTACGTGACTTGAGATGGAGATCTCACATCATTTGCTTTGGACTACTGAATTTCATGCTGCAGGGCTCTTTTCAAACCTCTCGATCAATCGTTCCTTTATATCCTTTATGGCCTCGACCGCGGGACCGCCGACATCTATGGGCGCTTTCCCCTGAAGATCGGCCTCGATGAGGTTCTTGTCGAAGGGTATGCTTCCGATAACAGGTATTCCCATCTCCTCAAGCTTCTCCTTTATTATGCCTGGGTTGTCTGTTTTGTTTATTACTGCCAGCAGATTTGTTATCCCGATATTCTCACCAAGTCTTTTGATTCTCTCCACGGTCTCCACAGATCTCAGGCCAGGCTCGACGACAACTATCATCGCATCTACGCCTCTGGCCGTGCCCCTGCCGAGATGCTCTATGCCAGCCTCCATATCAAGTATCACAACATCCTTCTCTCTCGATATCACATGCCTCAAAAGGGCTTTCAAAAATGCGCTAGCCGGGCACATACAACCGCTTCCGCCCGTCTCGAGCGTACCCATCACTGCGAACCTTACACCATCCGGCCCTATACAACCGCATCTCTCTATGACGTCGTCGACCTTCGGATTCAAACGGTACATGCCCATAGGCATGCCAGCCCTCTCCTCGATCAGCTCCTTGTACTCTGTGATGGGTCTCGGGTTGTTCTTTATGCCGAGAGCAGAACCCAAATTCATATCCGGATCGGCATCTATCGCCAAGACTCTGTAGCCATCACGGGCGAATAGCCTGGCAAGCGTGCCGGCAAGAGTGGTCTTGCCAACACCACCCTTTCCTGAGACTGCAAGCTTTATTGCGAAGACCCCCAAAGTTCTGGTTAACTCTAAATGAGCTGAATGGGATATATATCGTTTACATCCAGGCCGGGGGAAGGGAGTTGGTCGATCGGATTAAAAAAAGAGATGGTCGCATAGTCGATTTCGATCCATCGAGAATAGCAATGGCGATATACAAGGCATTTGACGCTTTAGATATTGTGGATGAGAGATCGCCTGCGGAGCTCGCGGAGAGGGTAGTTGCAGTAGTCGATTATCGTTTCAAGGACAGGATCCCCACAGTGGAGGACGTCCAGGACATCGTGGAGGAGGTCTTGATAGATGCCGGCTATGCCCAGGTCGCCAAGGCTTACATACTCTACAGGCAGCGCCGGTCTGAGATAAGAGAGGCGAAGCATTACCTTGGCGTTGCAGATGATCTGAAGCTCAGCGTGAACGCGGTCGAGGTCCTAAAAAAGAGATACCTGAGAAGGGATGAGTCTGGCAACGTCATCGAAACTCCAAAGGAGATGTTCGAGCGTGTCGCATCTACAGTAGCTGCGGTGGAGAAACGTTACGGTGGGGATGTCGAAAAGACGAAGAGATCTTTTCTATCCATGATGACCTCTCTCAACTTCCTCCCCAACTCCCCGACGCTCATGAACGCTGGACTTCCCCTCGGCCAGCTCTCCGCTTGCTTTGTCGTTCCTGTGGAGGATTCCATCATCGGGATATTCGATGCTCTTAAGCACATGGCTCTTATACACCAGAGCGGCGGAGGCACAGGCTTCAGCTTCTCGCGCCTTCGTCCGAAGGGAGATGTTGTGAGGAGCACCGGCGGGGTTGCAAGCGGCCCGGTCTCGTTCATGCGAATATTCGATGCTGCGACCGAGGTCATAAAGCAGGGGGGCAGAAGAAGGGGCGCCAACATGGGAGTCTTGATTGTGAACCATCCAGACATAGCGGAGTTCATAGCATGCAAGGAGCACGGAGGCCTGGAGAACTTCAACATCTCTGTGGCGATAACCGATGAGTTCATGCATCGCTGCAAGCTCGACAAATCTATAGAGCTTATCAATCCGAGAACTGGGGACGTCAGCGGTGAGATGAACGCCAGGGATCTGATGGTCATGATGGCGACCTATGCTTGGAGAAGGGGTGATCCGGGTGTGATATTCATAGACAGGATAAATGCGTTCCATCCGATCCCGGGGGTGATCGAGGCTACGAATCCCTGCGGAGAACAGCCCCTGCTGCCATTTGAGTCCTGCAACCTCGGATCTGTGAATCTGAGCAGGATGGTCGAGCGCGGCGAGATATGCTGGGATAAGCTTGAGGAGTGCGTAAGGCTGGGCGTGAGATTTCTGGATGACGTGATAGATGCGAACCGATTTCCGCTTCCACAGATAGAGGAGGCGACGCTGAGGAGCAGAAAGATAGGCCTGGGCGTTATGGGCTTTGCCGAGATGCTCATCCAGCTGGGGGTATCCTATGCCTCGCAGGAGGCTCTCGGAATCGCGGAGGAGGTTATGGGGTTCATAACAAGAGTCGCCCGCGAGGAGTCGTGCCGTCTTGGAGGAGAACGCGGCTCGTTCCCGCTCTTCGAAGAATCCTCTTTGCGTGAATGGGATGCGATGAGAAACGCAACCGTCACGACAATCGCGCCAACAGGCAGCATCAGCATAATCGCTGGCACTTCCTCTGGCATAGAGCCGCTTTTCGCAGTCGCATTCGTGCGAAATGTTCTGGAGGGCGCGAGGCTGATAGAGAGCTCACCCCTCTTCGAGAAGATAGCCAGCGAGCGTGGCATACTGACTCCAAATCTGAGGGCAGAGGTCGCACGCCGTGGCTCGATACAGGAGATCGCGGGTATACCTGATGATATCAAGGAGCTCTTCCTCACGGCTCTTGACATAAAACCAGAGCATCATGTAAGGATGCAGGCAGCATTCCAGAAGCACACAGACAATGCTGTATCCAAGACCGTGAATCTTCCAGCAAAGGCATCTGTGAGCGATGTCCTGAAGGTATATCGGCTGGCCTACGAGCTCGGCTGCAAAGGTATAACCGTCTACAGATA
>CAZMZV010000025.1:17682-23793 GCA_964570975.1 uncultured Methanotrichaceae archaeon
AGGTATATCGGCTGGCCTACGAGCTCGGCTGCAAAGGTATAACCGTCTACAGATATGGCTCTAGGGAGCAGGTTCTATATCTGGGGGATCCAGAGGCTATGGCGAATGGATGCAGGTTCTGCGGAGGATGAGAGTCATACCAGGATCTTAAGGTCGATCCCACCAGCAAATAATGCTGTGCAGTAGAGCATAAATATCAGTATAACTTTTGTGAATTAATATCTGATCTGGATATAGAAGTTTGAAGGATTGAGTTATGAGCACACTGCTATTCGATCCGTACTGCGGCGCATCTGGTGATATGATAATAGCAGCGCTCATAGATCTGGGCGCGGATCTCGAATATGTGAGGTCTGCCGTGGAATCGGTTGGATGTGCTTTAGAGCTGAAGGAGCGGAGATTCGATCATATCAGAGCTCTGAGAGCTGAGATACGATCTGAGGGTGAATTCCGTTCTCTAGATGAGGCTAAGGATATCCTGCGAGGCTCTACACTATCAGACGGTGCGAGGGAGACGGCATTTAGAATACTGGACATCATGGCATCAGCCGAGTCAAAGGTCCATGGTGTTCAGAAGGATGACGTGAGATTTCATGAGATGGGCTCGCTGGACGCCTTGGCAGACATCGCTGGGTCCTCAGCTGCGCTGGAGTCTTTGAATGTCGATCGTGTACTATCACTTGTGCCCTCGGTTGGGGGAGGCCTAACGGATACAGCTCACGGTCTTCTTCCAGTTCCAGCGCCAGGAACGCTTGAGATTCTGCGCATGCACAGAATTCCATGGCGCGGTGGGCCTGTGGCATATGAGCTTCTCACGCCAACAGGCGCTGCGATACTCGCTGCATTCGCGGAGAAGTTCTTGGAGCGGTACCCGCAGATCATCGCGGATGAGATCGGATACGGCGCGGGCTCCAGGGATATAGGTATGCCGAACGTTCTCAGAGTAATAATAGGAGCAACGTCAGAGGGAATGCATCACGATCGAGTGGTGCAGATCGAGACGAACATCGATGATGTGACGGGCGAGATAATCGGAAGTCTTATAGAAAAGCTGATGAGCGAAGGGGCTCTCGATGTCACCGTGGCGCCCGCTGTTATGAAGAAGGGGAGAAGCGGGAACATAGTATCGGTTATAGCTAAAGAGGACGATGCTCACAGGATATCATCTATAATCATGAGAGAGACTGGCAGCCTCGGTGTTAGGATCTTCCCGCTCTTGCATCGCCTCATAGCCGATCGCAGAGAGGAGACGGTCGAGGTTATGGGAAGAGCCATACCGGTTAAGATCGGCCTTATCGGCGAGGAGGTTATAAGCGTCAAGCCCGAGCATGATGTCTGCAAGCTCATCGCCGAGGAGCTTGGCATACCGCTCAAGGATATCGCGAGAATGGCTGCAGAGGCTGGCTGGCGGATCGCAGGTCGCAAGATTGATTAGGGCTCAGGGGGTCTCTGAGAGCATGAATCTCGACACCTCCATAAAGCTCTACGAACGCGCGAAGACGTTGATGCCGGGTGGTGTTAGCAGCCCCGTCAGGGCCATACGGCCATACCCATTTTACGTGAAAAGGGCTGAGGGGCCCTACCTCTGGGATCTTGATGGAAACAGATTCATTGATTACTGCTTGGCTTATGGGCCCATGATTCTGGGCCATAGAAATCCAGAGGTCCTGAGAAGGGTTGTAGCGCAGCTCGAGAACGGCTGGCTTTATGGCACCCCCACGCCTCTCGAGGTAGAGCTGGCGGAGCGCATTACAGCTCATTACCCCTCCATAGACATGGTCAGGTTCGTCAGCACGGGCTCGGAGGCGACCATGGCCGCCATAAGAATAGCGAGGGGATTCACAGGCAGGGAGAAGATAATCAAGATCGAGGGCGGATTTCACGGGGCGCATGATGCCGTTCTGGTGAAGGCCGGCTCCGGGGCGACCACATTTGGCGTGCCCGATTCCAAAGGAGTGCCTGCAGATGTCGCAAAGAACACGATACTTGTTCCCTACAATGATCTGGCCGCCATGGAGGCAGCGCTGAAGAAAGAGGATATAGCGGCGGTGATAATGGAGCCTGTGCTGGGCAATATAGGTCCCATCCTGCCTCTAGATGGCTATCTGAAAGGCGTGAGAGAGCTCACAGATGAAGCCGGAGTTCTTCTCATATTCGACGAGGTCATAACGGGCTTCAGGCTCGCGCTCGGCGGCGCTCAGAGTTACTACGGCGTGAGCGCTGACATAACGACCCTTGGGAAGATCATCGGCGGCGGATTTCCGATAGGCGTCGTGGGTGGCAGGAGAGAGATCATGGAGAACGTCGCACCACAGGGTGGGATATACCAGGCAGGCACATTCAATGGATCGCCGGTAGCAATGGCAGCGGGCCTCGCGACCTTGGATGTCTTGGAGAAGGTTCTGGATAAGATAAACGAGATGGGCTCGTATCTGAGACGTGGACTATCAGATATCGTCGAGGACATGAGGCTCGGTTACAGCGTTACAGGCATAGCATCTATGTTCAAGATCTTCTTCGGACCGCTGCCGAGAAACTATCAGGAGGCGCTGAGGTGCGATAAAGAGGGCTACCTGAGATTCTTCTGGAGGATGCTCGAAGCAGGCATATTCCTCACCCCCAGCCAGTACGAGACCGACTTCCTATCCGCATCGCATGATAAGGAGATCGTTGATAAGACCCTGGAGGCGTTCAAGTTATACCTAAAACCCTGATAATAGGAACCCGCGGCAGCCCGCTGGCGCTGCGACAGACCGAGACGGCGTCTCAGCTTTTGAGAGGCTACGGGATAGAGACCGAGATCAGGATAATCAAGACAAGCGGGGATATGTTCCTGGACAGGCCTTTGCACAAGATCTCGGGCCAGGGCCTATTCGTCAGAGAGATCGATGAGAGGATGCTCAGAGGGGAGATAGACCTGGCGGTTCACAGCATGAAGGATCTTCCAAGCAAGCGTCCATCTAAGCTCAGAATTGCAGCCGTCCTTAAAAGGGACTCCCCATACGATATACTTGTCACAAAAGACGGCTCGGATCTGGATAAGCTCGAGAGCGGATCGATCATAGGCACCTCTAGTCTGAGACGAACAGCACAGCTGAGAAGAGCGAGGCCTGATCTGGTTGTTAGAAGCCTGAGAGGGAATCTCCAGACGAGGCTCAGGAAGCTCGATGCTGGCGAGTACGATGGAATAATCATAGCTGAGGCCGGAGTCCAGAGGATGGGTTACAATCTTCATTACCGCGTCCTCGATCCCGAGGTATTCGTTCCATCTCCGAACCAGGGCACGATTGTCGTCGTGTCCATCGCCGGAAGTAGGGGGGACGAGCTCGCGAGTCTCATAGATCATAAGCAATCGAGGGAGGAGACGATGGTCGAGCGTCGAATCATGGAGGTCGTCGGTGGTGGCTGTCTGGTTCCAATGGCCGTTCACGCTCAGCACCTCGGAGACGAGATTCGTGTAAGAGCGGAGATACTGTCACTGGATGGAGAAAGAGCGGTCAGGCTGGAGGAGCATCTACCTCCTGGGGATCTGGAGAGGGCTTCAGCGCTTGGAAGGAGGCTTCTCGCCATGGGCGGAGGGGAACTGGTGAGGGAGGCGATAGAGGTTGGTAGGTGAGGTTGGAAGGGTCTATCTTGTCGGCGCTGGGCCCGGCGACCCGGAGCTGATCACGCTGAAGGGCCAGAGGTTATTGAAGGAAGCCGATGTCGTCCTTTACGATCGGCTACTGAATAAAGAGATACTGAGCGGGCTGAGGGCAGAGCTCATCGATGTTGGCAAGGCGCCCGGCAGGCATAAACTCTCTCAGGAGGAGATCAATGAGCTTCTTATTAAAAAAGCGCTCGAGGGGAAGGTTGTTGTCCGGCTTAAGGGGGGAGATCCGTATCTCTTCGGCCGGGGCGGAGAAGAGGCTCTGGCGCTCAGGGCAGCGAGGATACCCTTTGAGGTCGTGCCAGGTGTGACATCAGCCATAGCGGCTCCGGCGCTCGCCGGCATACCTGTTACTCACCGCGGAGTATCTACAGCCCTCACAATCGTCACGGGTCATGAGGAGGCTGATAAGGAGAGGCCGCTCGACTGGGGAGCGCTCGCAAGGCTTGGCGGGACCTTGGTTGTTCTCATGGGCGTAAGCAGGCTTAAAGAGAATACGCGTCTCCTGATCGATGGCGGCCTGAGTCCGCTAACGCCTGCTGCTGTGGTGGAGCGCGGCAGCTGGCCTGAGCAGAGGAGTATCAGGGGCACGCTTGGAGATATAGCGGAAAAAGCGGAAGAAGCGAAGATAAGATCGCCAGCAGTTCTCGTAATCGGAGAGGTTGTAGAGCTCGAAAGATCTTTGGGTAAGAAGAGACTCGCGATATTCAGGGCTGAAGGGCAGATGGAAGAATCTGTGAGGCTCGCGGAGATCTTCGGATTCTCACCTGTGCCGGCTCCAGCGATAGGTCTGCGAGCTCTGGATCTTCCTCTTGATATCAAAGATCGAATCGAGCGCGCCGATTGCATAGTCTTCACGAGCTCTAACGGCGTTGAGATATTCTCCAGGAATGCGGATCTTCTGGAGATCATTAAGAGGAAACGCGTCGCTGCCATAGGGCCGCGGACCGCGAAGGCATTAGCTGATAGGGGCTTGCGCGTTGATTTAATACCCTCCGTGTACAGCTCCAGAGGTCTTCTCGAGCCCCTCCGCGCCTTCAAAAGGGTTCTGCTTCTGAGAAGTGCTCAGGGATCTCCGGAGCTCTTAGAAGGCTTGAGGAGTTCCGGGGTTGAGGCGGAGGATATACCAATCTATGAGGTCGTGGGCTCTGGAGATGGGAGGCTGGACGATTTAATAAGAAACGCTGAGATGATAGATGTATTCGCGTTCACGAGCGGCTCGACGGCCAGGTTTCTCATCGAGAGGTCGAAGGATCTCGGCCTGGAGGAATATCTGAGAAAAGCTCTCTCCTCCGGGCTTGTCATTGCTATCGGTCCGCCGACGGCGTCGGTTTTGAGAGAGATGGGAATAAGAGTAGATGTGATCCCGCAGAGGTACACCTTCGAGGGGATGCTCGAGGCCGCGAGAAGTGAGATCGAGGTGAGATAGTGATAATATTCTCGAAAGCTTTGGCAGACAGAGCGACCGTCTGGAGCGCTATCAGGGCTAACGACCAGCCATGCGAGAATCTGCCTCCGGATCTAGTGAGGTTCTCGGGCGAGAGCCGGCCTGTTGTGATATGGAATCTGACGCGAAGATGCAACCTGAGGTGCGCTCACTGCTATATAGATGCCGACAACAGCGATCTCTCAGATGAGCTCTCCCTGGAAGAGGGCATAAGGCTGATCGATGAGCTCGCAAGCCTTCCATCTCCGATGCTGATATTCACGGGCGGGGAGCCCCTCATGAGCCGCAACTTCTGGGCGTACGCATTTCATGCAAGAGAGGCCGGCCTTAGGTGCGCGATATCGACAAACGGGACCATGATCACGCCGGAGATAGCGGCTTTGCTCAAAGAATCCGGCATAAGATATGTTGGTGTGAGCCTCGATTCATCATCTCCTGAGATAAACGACAGCTTCAGGGGCGTTCGGGGCGCGCATGCAAAGGCCATCCAGGGTCTGATCAATGCGAGAGATGCAGGGCTTAAGACCGGCTTGCGAGTTACACTTACCCGAGATAACTGGCACGACATACCGGCGCTTTTGAATCTCGCTTTGGATCTGAAGATCCCGAGATTCTGCTTATACCATCTTGTTCCTACCGGTCGAGGTAAGGGAATAGCGGAGAGGGATGTCACAGCTGAGCAGAGGAGATATGTGATAAGGCTGCTAATGGAGGCTGCGGTGGAACTCCGCGAGAAGGATATAGAAATTCTCACCACAGACTCACCGATAGACGGCGCTTTTATAGTGGAGATGCTCAGGGGCGACCCGGAAAGAATGGAACATGTGAAGAGGCTGCTGATAAACGCTGGTGGTTGCAGCGCCGGCTCGAAGGTAGCGAATATCTCGCCAGCTGGCGATGTTCATCCATGTCAATTCATGCCGCAGATCGTCGTGGGCAACGTAAGAGAGAGATCTTTCAGGGATATCTGGATCGATAATCCCTCTCAGGAGCTCCTGCTCATCCGGAATTCCAG
>CAZMZV010000026.1:0-13330 GCA_964570975.1 uncultured Methanotrichaceae archaeon
GATTCTGAACTCCACGAAATTCAGACATATGGAGCTGTAGCATCTCGATCATTCTTATCGACGGCGCCGTATCTGCTCAATATTATCGCACATGTAATTGGCTTTTGACATCCTACTTGTCGCCGGGGAGGCGGCTTCCGCATATCTTACAGTAATTGGCATCGGCATCGTGTAATTCCAAGCTGCACTTCGGACAAACGGCTCTCTTTCTATCAGCTGTAACTATCCACTCCCTGAAGATTCTGCTCGCCTGGATGGGTATCAGAATTATGCCGGATATTATCATCATAACCGTTACCAATCGGCCTGCACCTGAAAGCGGAATGATATCACCAAAGCCGACAGTGGCGACCGCGATCACTGTAAAATAAAATGCATCACCGAAGTTATTCACATCGGAATTCACTGGGCTCTCCACAAAGTAAAATAAACCAGAATCTATAAAAAACATTATTACTATTGTTGCAACCAACCTGGCGATATTCAGCATCCTCAAACTTATTATGCCGAAGAGCAGATGATCCTCTGCGATAAATCTTAAGAATCTGAATATCCTGAAGACGGCCATTATCCTTATGGTATATATGAAGCGAAGATCTGCATAACCACCAATTACGGGAAGAAGCAGGAGTATCAGAGTCGGCATTATAGCCACGAGATCTATTACGCTATAAATGTCCTTCACGTAACTCCAGCGGTCCGGCGCGCCGTAGAATCGGAGGATATACTCGATGATGAAGACGAATATTATGGATACCTCGAGCTTCCAGAGGAATTCCTTAGTGTCTGGTGACAGCGGGTATGTCTCGATGACGAAGAGCGCGACAACCACTATATTCAATGTGATAATGATGATGTCTATCGCCTTCCCCAGCGGAGTCTGGAAGTCTATCATGTAAAACTGTATAGTCTCTCTGATGCTACGAGAGCCAGCGTTATGGCCGGATTTATTCGACACGTTAATCGATGGTAACTGAGATCTCCTATGCCTTAAGCTTTGAGTCCAAGAGCAGACAGATCCCTTCAGCTACTCCTTTCCAAGAACGTAGCCTGTCGTTCCACTTGGTACGAAAATGCCTCCAAACCATTTTCATTCCAACCGCTTGAGCCGTAGGTCATGAAGGTTTGGTACAAAAATCCTCCGAGCCATTTTCATCCACAGGAGCGATCTTAGCGCATGAGTTTTCGGGGATTGGCTCACGAAAATGCCCTTGCGGAAAAGGAGACGAGAGGCTTGCTGAGAGCAGATCTAAGCAGCCCTCCAGCTGTTGCTATGGATAGAATCCAGTATGTCTGGCTCATAATTCAGAATCTAGCGATTTTCTGATCTACAAGGGCACTACTCTACGGCATTAAGACAGCAGTTTCCACTGCACCCCGTATACGGCAGCTTCAAATCTAAATACTAGAAACGCATCCATCCAGCAGATGTCGGACAATACCCAGCGCGCTGTCTGCAGATCATACATGCGCTACGTAGAGCTTGATACGGTCAAAAGAAGGCTGCTATGCGATTCCGCCGTTGGATGCAGGCCAGACGCAGCGGCCTTAGACATGCATAATGGTCATTTGTATAAATTTCATGCGAAACTAGAATCGCCGAACTTGAAAATATCAGAGTCGACAAGCACCATCCCACAAATTTCACCGATGATCGCGTTTGGGGACGATAAATTCGGGAGAGGCGTATGCAGAACCTCGGAGGACCTGATTTGGAAGATCTGTGGGTGATATCATTCGTAGCCAGGGATAGGCCCGGGCTCATTCGGGATATCCTCGAGCTCCCTGCGGAGAGAAACGTGAACATAGTTGATATGTATCAGCGTGTCCTCCAGGGGATCTTTGTCATGTCGGTGGTCGCGGATTTCAGCAGGGCTGATATAACACCATCTGATCTAGATAAAGAGCTGCAGAAGCGCTCAGACGCCTTGGGTATGCGGTATGTATTCCTGCCGCTGGAGAGGTACCAGGGCTCAAGAAGGGGCAGGAAGAACCTTTACGTGGTGACGATCCTCGCCAGGGACAGGGTCGGCATAATAAGAGATGTCGCAGCCATCGCATCTGCAAAGGAGATAAATATCGAGAAGGCCGCGGTGACTGCCAGAGGGGATCTCATATCTATAGAGTTCGTTATGGACTTCGGCGATGGCGATCCAGATGAATGCAAGAACTGGATCCGCTCCGAATGCGAGCGTCTAGGTCTCGATGTTGTAGTCCAACGGCTGGATAAAGCGCTGAAGGAGAAGCGCATGATAGTATTCGATATGGATATGACAATAGTGGATTTCGAGATAATAAACAAGCTCGCATGCTTTGCAGGTGTCGACAAAGAGGTCAAGTCGATAACGGACAGGGCGATGAATGGCGAGATCGATTTTGAGGAGTCCTTGAGGCGCAGGGTTAGACTTCTTAAAGGGATGCCGGTAACAGCGCTGAAGGAGATCGCGGATCAGCTCTCGCTAACCCCTGGATCTGAGGAGCTCATACATCACCTTAAACAGATGGGATACAAGATAGCCCTAATAAGCGGAGGCTTCACGTACTTCACCGATGTTCTCAAGGAGAGGCTCGGATTCGACTACACCTTCGCAAATGAGTTGGAGATAAAAGATGGACGCCTCACAGGCGAGATAAAAGGCGAGATCATCGATGCGAAGGCAAAGGGCGAGATAGTCAATCGTCTCGCAGAGCTTGAGGGCATAAGCCCGGACAACATAGTCGCAGTAGGCGACGGGGCTAACGACTGCCTCATGATACAAAACGCTGGTCTAGGCGTCGCATTCAATGCGAAAGAGGTCCTAAAGAAGGTCTCTGATGGATCCATATCCAAAGAGAATCTTCTGGGTTTGCTGAACATACTCGGCCTAGCGGACAAAAAAGATCTGCTTTAACCCACTCCTGAGATCATCTCCGCCTTAATTATGGCCACGGTTTGAGCTTTATACATTCGTACCCATCTTGTGTCGCATGGGGTATTTTCATTATAGAGCTAGGGTAGCGAAGACATCAGTCTTCAAGCTGGAAGAGAAGGTCACTCGACCGAGCAAGCACAAGTTTAAAATACGGATCTGTTTAAGTTGTACGCGTGGATGATGGGGGAAGAAGGACGGTCTGGCCTGGCCTTTGGGAGTTTCAGGATGTAGGAGGTCGTGTCTTCAGGCCTAAAGATTTGAGAGGATTGGTATCGAGATGAGAAAAAAGCTGGTATCCCTATTGCTGCTTCTTGTGCTTCTTGTTGGTTTTTGCAGCGCAGCCAACTATATGTACGAGAAGTCGGTGGTAAAGGGCGTGGGATACAGGAATCTTGAGATCGTGATATCCACGCAGCATGGGTACAGCGGGGCAAAGCTCGTCGAGAAGCAGTCTGGAAGCGGCAATGTGAATTCGAGGATAGAGCTGGAGGCCGAGAGGCAGCTGAGCAGAAGCTACGATCCGCTCTATGAAGGGTGTGATTATCCGACAGGCAGCGATTATCCTATGGACTACATAAACTTCACCTCAGAACAGGATCTGGAGTACATGCCTGTATCATATCAGACGGGCACATACGACCAGAAGTGGATCGACAAGCTGTGCGTCCAGAACTACAGGATCGGCGCCGTCGTGACGGAGATGTACACACACGCTGAGCACCTGCAGAAGAGCACCGAGATAAAGACCAGGGCATACGGGACCGCTCTCCAGGAAGATTGCTGCACAGGCGTGCTTGAAGCGAACATAAACAGCAATGTAATAGGTGTTGCGCACATCGGCTGGATGTCCCGAGAGCCCGAGGCGCAGGACATCGTCAAGGGCAGGCACGTCGAGTACGGACGCAGCATTGAGGATCTGACTGGCGTCTTCACCATAGAGAAGTTCATCCAGCTCTGGGGCAACTCGACCTGCGGCGCGATAAGCGTCGACTGGCTCCCCTGCATATAAATATGCAAAATATGATCCCGCAAATGCGGGATCGCGTTTTTCGTTATAGTCGTTATAGCATTCTGTAGCTTGCAGAGGAAGAGCAAACACTCTTTAGGAAAATGTTGTATTTTGCGGCATCCAGCGCTTCAGTTTTGTGCATCAGTTTTCTTTGCTTGTGGCAGGCGGCGTGAAAACCCTCTGTCCCAGCTCTTTATCGAGCATGTACAGCAACCCTATGCCCCTCTCGCCTTGCATGAGCTTCAGCTTCTGCACGATCTCCTCTGCATTTGCCTCCTCCTCGACCTGCTCGTTCACGAACCACTGGAGCATGCTCTGTGTTGCATAATCCTTCTTCTCTATCGCGAGATCCAGAAGCGCATTGATGAGGCCCGTGACCTTCTGCTCATGCGCAAAAACATTCTCAAAGACATCTAGCGGGGATGCCCACTCGCTCGGAGGCTCGTCGATCTGCAGAAGCTTCACCCTGCCACCTCTGCTTATTATGTAGTCGTAGAACTTCATAGCGTGGAATAGCTCCTCCTCTGCTTGCACTCTCATCCAGTTGGCGAAACCCTTCAACCCCGTCGACTCGAAGTAGCTCGACATCGAAAGGTAGAAGTATGCCGAGTAGAGCTCCCACTTCACCTGTCTGTTCAGAGCATCCAGTACTTTCTCATCCAGCATCATCTCACCTGACCCATTCAGATCTTTTCAAACAGCTCTTTTGTTGCACCGCATTCCGGACAAACCCAGTCAGCGGGAAGCTTCTCAAATGGTGTTCCCGGCTCCACACCATTATCGGGATCTCCCTTTGCCGGATCGTAGATGTAGCCGCAGATCGTGCATTTGTACCTGTCCAAAACAATACCTCCTCTTGATTTACTGCAGGCAAACTATTTGTGACTTTCCACGAATTTGCAGCCTGGAATTCAGACCTCTACGCGTTCGATATTTGCTCGGACACGTCCTTTGAATGATACGAATCTCCAACCTAAAGATCGGCGATTTCGCGACCTCTCAGCTCTCCCCCAGAGAGGTCGATGCCATACACAGAGACTCTTTTATAGGTTGAGTTCGCTAAGAATTTGAGTGTGGAATTATAGAGTATGATAAAACGGAGGATATGGCGATGGAGACTACGATCCGTGTGCGAGAGATCATGAGCCGGCCGGTGCTGACAGTCGATGCTGATGCGAATGTTCTTGAGGCAGCAGCTAAAATGATTTCTGCCAATATCGGCAGCCTGGTAGTGGTTCATGAGGGTAAACCCATGGGAATCATAACCGAGAGAGATCTCGTAAAGAAAGTAGTCGCCAAAGCTGAGGATCCTAGAAGGTTGCGGGTGGGCGATGTCATGAACTCCCCTCTTATAAAGATCCACCCAGACGCAAGCCTCCGTGATGCGGCCGCGATAATGCTGAAGTCCGGTGTTAAAAGGCTCCCGGTCATCTCAGATGATGGAAGGCTGGTGGGAATCATAACCGATACAGATCTTGTCTCTGGCTCATCTCTTGGCCTGAACGATATTCTGGCGGATCTCATAGAGATGCATAGAGAGAGCGTTCACTTTCAAGAGCCGAGGGAGATGGTCAGAGGCATATGCGAGCGCTGCGGCCAGCTCTCAGACTCTTTGGTCTCTGTTGATGGGGAGATGCTCTGTTGGAGCTGTCGAGATATCAGCAGATGATATTCTCTGCGTGTAATTATTGTTCAAAGCACTTGCTGGATAGGGAGCAACAATGAAAGTAGCTGATATTATGACCAGGGATCCACTGTATGTGGAGGAGAGCGATTTTGCGACCAGAGCCCGTCAAATTATACGGGACAACCATGTGCGTGGGTTGCCCGTTCTCGATTCGGACGGTCGCGTTAGAGGGATTGTTACAAATCAGGATATGCTCAAGATAACCTCTACGAAATCAAACGTCACGGTTGCCGGCTTCACGATCGATGTGCCGGTTATCACGGAAGACATGGATATGATGGATGCCGCAAGGCTGATGTTCAGAGAGAAGGCAAATCTCCTTCCTGTCGTGGATTCCCCAAGCAACCGTTTGCTAAAGGGCGTCGTGAGCCTTCTGGACATCTTCAAGCATCTCGATCTGAGCAAGGTTCCGAACATGACGGTTGAGGCTATAATGTCCAGAGATGTGGTTACAGCTAGGCCAGATGATACCATAGCAAAGGTATGGGATAAGATGGTCGAGGAGGACTTCACAGGTCTACCTGTGGTGAATGAGGCAGGAAGGCCCATTGGCATTATCACGAGATTTGACATACTGAAAAGGGGATGGGCGCGGCTGGGCAAGGAGGATATGTACAGACCTAAGGATACCGTGAAGCTCAAGGTGGAGAAGCTGATGAGCACGCCCCTTTACAGCATAAGAAGAGATGCCACATTGAGGCAAGCTATAGAGGTGATGTTGAAGCACGATATCGGAAGGATCTCTGTCGTGGAGAACGACATGTTGGTTGGTATAGTCGATAGATACGATCTTATTAAAGCGGTCATTGGTGAGATTTGAATGAAGAAGGTTGATCATAGGGTTGGAGATCAGAGGGTCGAGGGTATACCAGTTCCTCCAGGAAGCATGGATAGGGGGCCGGTCGAGTTCGATTCAAGAGTTGCAAGAAGGCCAACAGATCTGCTTAACATAGCGAGCACCGAGGTTGTGACCGCACCTCCTACAACCACGATAATCAGCGCGATCAAGATCATGAATAACTACGGTTTTAGGAGATTGCCGATAGCAGATGCTGGTAGTAACCGCCTTATTGGTTTTGTGACCTGCGTGGACATAGTGGATTTCCTCGGTGGGGGCATCCGGCATAACCTGGTGAGGAAGAAGTACGAGGGTAACATACTTGCTGCCATCAACGCGGAGATCAGGGAGATAATGAGCTCGAAGGTTATTGCCATCTCCGACGATGCATCGATGGATGATGCCCTCAAGATCATGTACGAAAAGAATGTGGGTGGTCTCCCGATAGTGGATGATAGATTCAGGATAAAGGCGATCGTCACAGAGGAGGATTTTGTGGAGTTCGTGAGAAATACCGATATCGATAAGACCGTAGGGGATTACATGAGCCCGAATGTGGTGACGGCTCCAGCCAATATGTCGATAGAGAAGATCTCCAGGATGATAGTCCAGAAGGGATTCAGGCGATTGCCCATAATACAGGACGGCGTCCTGACAGGCATAATAACAGCATCAGATATCATGAAGTATATGGCCTCCGGCGAGGCGTTCAGCAAGATAATAACAGGCGATATAAAGGATGTAATGGAGCTCCCGATAAAGAGCCTGATCAAGAGGACGCTGGTTATGACCGATCCCAAGACCAAGTTGAGGGATGCCGCGAATTTAATGGTGGATAAGGATGTGGGCTCCCTTCCCGTTATGGAGGAGGGCTCCATGGTGGGAATCATAACTGAAAGGGACTTCCTGATAGCGTTGGCAGAACATAGGGGAGTTGCAAAATGAAGGTTAAAGATTACATGGCAACGCCCGTCTGGGTAGTAGAGAAGAACGAACCCATCCAGAGGGCCCGGAACCTGATGTTCAAGCATGACATAAGCAGGCTTCCTGTTATGGATAAAGGCAAGCTTGTGGGAATCGTAACTAAGTACGATATATCCAATAGACTTGCCCAGGCAGCGCCGGAATGGAGGCGCAGGCCTATAGATAGAATCCCGGTGCAGCTTGTGATGACCGAGAATCCAATTACGATATACCCAGATGCCACACTTTCACAGGCTGCTGAGATAATGATCGAGAACGAGATTGACGGCCTACCTGTGGAGAAGGATGGCGAGCTCGTTGGCATAATTACCTCAAGAGATCTGCTGAAATACTTCTCGAAGCAGGATCTCGATGCGAAGGTAGGAGATTTGATGGCTGAGGGCATGGTCACAGTGCACAGGCATCACACAATAGCGCATGTGGTAGAGCAGATGAACCTACACGGCGTCAGCAGGGTTTTGGTCTACGAGGATAACATGCGCCCTGTGGGTGTGATAACCAGATCCAACCTGACATTCGCTGGAATATTCGATTCGTTCGATCAGCCGAAGATGAAGAGCATAAAGATGACCAGAAAGGAGAGCACGGCCGGCAGGAAACAGTACAGGTACATCAAGCAAGTACCGCTTGTTGCTGAGGACATAATGTCCTCTCCGATTATAGCTGCGCACGTCAACGATAAGGCTGTGGATGATGCGAAGATCCTCGTCGAGAAGAGCATATGCGGCCTGCCTGTAATCGAGAACGATAGCATGGTGGGGTTCTTCTCCACCAGGGAGATAGTCGCCGAGATAGGGAGGTGGCGGTAGTGCAGGTTAAGGATATAATGACTCCTCCGATAACGATAGACAAATCCGAAAGGATAGGACATGCGCTCGATCTGATGGAGAAGCACGGCACCAGGAGATTGCTTGTGACAAACAACGGGAAGCTCGGCGGCATAATAACGATGAGGCAGATCGCCAGGGTTCTCGGGACGAGAAGGCGTCTTGGGATGCCAGCTTCATCGTTGCATGTCGCAGCTGCAACACTGGATGCTGTTATACCCATACATCCGGAGATGGGCATCGAAGAGGCGACGCTTCTCTTGCAGAAGACATCGGTTCTTGTGGTCACACAGAACGATGAGATTCTCGGCTGGGTGAGACCTCGGGAGATTCTCGCTAATGTCAAGCTCACGGGCACAGCGAAGGATGCTATGCGCACCGCACTGACGGTATCTCCCAGAGACAGGTTGATCCACGCGCGAAGGATGATGATGGACAGGGATATCGGCAGACTTCCGGTACTAGATGGCGGAAAGCTGGTCGGGATTCTAACGGAGAGGGATATAGCAAGAGCTCTTCGAGCATTCCGTGATCTGGTATCATGGCGACAGCAGGACGCCAGGATAAAAAACATGCTCGTATCAGATGTGATGACCCATGATGTGAAATATGTCTATGTGGATACGCCACTCGAGGAGGTGCGCAAGATAATCCTCGAGGAGAATCGAGGCGGGCTTCCAGTGCTCACGAAAGATGGCACTCTCGTGGGGATGATAACGAGGAGGTGCCTCATAGATTACATCGTCAGGACGAAGGCTCTCGCCGCCTGACGTCTCTTCTGTTTGGGGTCATAGACGATGAACTTGGGCAGGGCAGCAAAGAACTTGGGCGTGCCCCCGGAGAGGCTTGAAGCTCTTATGGACGGGCCCCTGAGGTTATGCAGCTGGCCCGAGCCCCGCCTTCTCCGTTTCGAGAAGGGTATATCAGGAGTCGAGCCTGGGACGGTCATATTCGAGAACGGTGATGTGGTCCACGGCTACCCCAAGATAAAAAGGGCCATGATGTTAGGGCCGGCCATCAAGAGGAACTTCTTTGACAGGGTGGCTGTTGAAGAGAAGATGAACGGCTACAACATAAGAGCCGTCTCGATAGATGGCGATGTTTACGCATTGACACGAGGCGGATACATCTGCCCATTCTCCACCGAGGTCGTGAGGGAGCGCGTTGGTTATGAGGTGTTTGAAGAGAATCCGGATCTCGTTCTGTGCGGGGAGATGGTCGGGCCGGAGAACCCCTACGTTCCCAAGGATGTATATGCAGTGGAGAGCATAGATTTCTACCTCTTCGACATCTCCAAAAAGAACAGCCGCTCTATGATGGGTGTTTATGCAACCCACGCTTTAGCAGAGAGATATGGCATAAGAGCGGCTCCTTTTTTTGGTGAATTTCCGGTAGAGAGGGCTGCGGATGAGATATTCGGCATAATAAAAAGACTGGGAAAGAGCGGCAGAGAGGGGGTCGTGATAAAAGACCCCGAGAACCGCACAAGCCCTATAAAATACACAGCATCTGAGAGCAACTGCAGCGATCTGGTATTCGCCTTCAGCTACTACAACGATTACGCTCAGGACTTCTTCTTCTCGAGAGTGGTCCGCGAGGGATTCCAGTCCGTAGAGTGGAATGAGAATGAAGAGGAGAGGAGAGCAAGAGCTTTAAGGCTTGGAGAGAGCATACTGGTACCGCTTACTGAGACGATAAGAAGAAAGATGCATGGCGAGCAGATTGTGCAGCAGCTGCAGATACGGGTTCGGTCTATCCAGACGGCACGTGACTTTGAGCAGCACCTCAGGCGGCTTGGCACAAAGGCCATATTTGATATACCGGAGCAAGACGGAGACAGGTATGTGGTGCGGATCCTTAGACTGGTGATGTCCACAAATGATAAGACGCAGGCTATCATTGAGGGCCAGCTCTGGTAAATCAGAATTTTGGAGCTGTTGTGTGTATGAGTGAGATATGCGATATCGAGATGGAAGGGCATCTGATAGACTCTCTGATCCTCACAAAAGCGCTGGACAAGATAATGGATATGGGCGGAGAGTTCGAGATCAAGGAGTTCATAGTAGGCAAAAGAAAGGATGAGCCCAGCCACGTAAGGCTCACGTTGACCGGCAGAGATTCAGCACATCTTAATCAGATACTTGTCGAGCTAAATGCGCTGGGTGCGAGGCTGGTCGACTCGGAGGACGCCAGGCTCGAGCCAGCACCCCGTGACATGGTAGTTCCCAGGGGTTTTTATTCGACCACAAACCATCCGACGTACGTAAGGCTGAAAGGCATGTGGATACCGGTTGAGGGCAGCAGGATGGACTGCCTAATTGTGGTCGACGGGATGAGAGCGAGATGCACACCCCTCCACCATATAAAGAAGGGCGACATGGTCGTTGTGGGCACCACTGGCGTGAAGGTTGTCCCTCCAGAGCGTCCGCGAGAGAAATCCTTCTTCGGCTTTATGAGAAATGAGGTCTCATCGGAGCGCCCGAGCGTGGAGATAGTGCGACAGATCGCAGAAGAGATAGTTACGACCAAGAGAAAGGGCGGCAAGATCGCCGCGATCTGCGGGCCTGCTGTGGTTCATACCGGCGCGGCTCCAGCGCTCGCACAGCTCATAAGAGATGGCTATATCGACGTGCTCCTCTCAGGAAATGCCCTGGCTGTGCACGATATAGAGAGGCAGCTCTTCGGCACCAGCCTGGGAATGGACATGAAGGGAAATGCCACATCTGGAGGACACAGAAACCACCTCTACGCTATAAGCGAGATCATGGCCAGCGGCTCGATAGAGAACGCCATAAAGGAGGGAAAGCTCAAAGGTGGCATAATGTACGAATGCATAACAAAGAAGATACCCTTTGTGCTTGCAGGATCGATACGGGATGACGGACCGCTTCCAGAGGTTATAACAGACACCGTCAAGGCGAAGGATGCCATGGCAGAGGCTCTGAAGGGGGTTGATATGGCCCTGATGATGGCGACGATGCTCCATTCAATAGCGACTGGAAATCTTCTGCCCTCATATGTGAAGACACTCTGCATAGACATAAATCCAGCAACGGTCACAAAACTGATGGACAGGGGCACAGCCCAGGCTATAGGTCTGGTAACAGACGTCGGGACTTTCCTTCCCCGCTTGGCCGAGGAGGTTAGAAGGGCAGGCAGCAGATCTGTAGCGTAGAATTCTAGCTGGCCTGCTCTGCGATGGGTTTTGAGTAACGCTCCTCTATTTCGTTGCGATGAATGGTGTTGTAGGTGCAGAATGGTATTATCCTACCATCGGGGGTGGCGTAATGGATGCCGCACCTGCTCACCCTCTCGAGATCTAGGTTGTACAAATCCTGGAAATGCATGATCCCTATGAAGAGGTTCTTCGCATGAAACTCTCTAAGGGAGTCAAAGGTGCCTGTTCGCAGCACTTTGAGCAGAAGCTTTGTTATCTGAAGATCCTGCGGTGCCCTGCTCTCATCTATGAATTTTGGTAGATCCTTCAGTAGGGAGCCCTGCATCTTCAGCCTCTCTATCCCGGAGTTATTGTAATTGTCGGCGAGCTCTCTGAGCCTCTCCATCAGCCCCTCTACATCAACGAACCTCGTTATCGGCACCAGTCGTTCGCCTTCGCAATAGATGTACGTAGCAGCACCGCAGCAGGGATGGACTGTGAAGATGAGCTGCGGCTTTCCGGTAGACGCCTCCACAATTCTAGACACGGGTGCGACAAATGGAACCGGATAAAAATCTTCTTTAGATATCTGCCCATCGGTCTGCTCCTCGATCAGATGTATCATATCGGGAATCGTTATTCTGTTGGATATCCGCTCGGCCTCTTCAACTCTTCCCACAAATGATATGGGCTGCATGTTCACCCCGCGGATTACGTCCACGTTGTTGCTGGCGAACCTTATGATCTTCCCGAGTTGATCATCATTCACGCCCTTTGCTACAGTTGGGACCAGAACTACGCTCTTTATGCCTGCTGCTCTGCAGGACTCTATCGCGCGGAGCTTGACATCGAGCAGATCTCTGCCCCTCATTGTAACGTAAGGTTTTGGGTCAACCCCATCGAACTGCAGATAAACGGTGCTCAGACCCGCTGCGCTTAATCTCTCAGCCATCTCAGGAGAGGCCGCGAACCTCAAGCCGTTCGTGGCGATCTGGATCTGCGTGAACCCCATGCTCTTCGCAAGAGCGATTATCTCTGGGAGATCATCGCGAAGAGTCGGCTCTCCACCTGAGAACTGGACAGCGTAGCAAGACACGGGCTTCTCCTCCCTGAGGAGCTTGAGCATGCTCCTGATCTGCTCGAGTGTTGGCTCGTAGATCTTTTTCGGTGATGCGTCAGCAAAGCATATGGGGCAGGCGAGGTTGCATCTCGTCGTTAAGTCTATGTTTGCGAGAAGCGTTGAGGTTTTATGCCTCTCACACAGCCCGCAGCTGAAAGGACAGTCTCCCCTGGTGATGAAGTTCTCGATCCCGCTGCCGTTCTCGAGGTATCTCTGAAACCTTCTATAAAGCTCGGCATCCGACCAATAGACATCCTCGAACACGCCGTGTTCCGGACATGACTTCCGGATCATGACTGCACCATTCCTCTGGAATATATGTGCATTTACAGATCTGAGACATACCGGACAGACGGAAGCCACATCTCTGTCTATTGTATTCATTGTCATAACGACCAGAGTGTTACTTTATCGAAAGACATATAAAATCTTATCTCAATGTTATAATCAAGATGTCAGAGAAGAACGCGATCAAGGCGTTACGTGACCTCGGACTTACAGAGTATGAGGCGAAGGTGTACACTGCTCTGACAAGGATCAAGGCCGGAATAGCATCGGAGATCCATCAGATATCAGGAATACCAAGGCCTGCAGTTTACGGGGCTCTAAAGAAGCTCGTGATGAGAGGGATTGTTGAGGTACAGCCATCGAAGCCGATGAGGTACAAGGTTGCAGAGCCATATGCTGCATTGGAACGGCTTAAGAGCGGCTTCATGCATGATGCTGAAGCTGCACTCCATGCGCTGGAGGAGGTGTACTCTGCAGAGGAGGTTCGCGGTGGGGAAGAGCTGGGCCT
>CAZMZV010000026.1:13430-17720 GCA_964570975.1 uncultured Methanotrichaceae archaeon
ACGCCCTCGCCACAATGTACAGGGATCTCGGTGAGGCTTTATGGCTCGCTTCCTCTGAAAAAGACAATCACGAGCACAGCTCGCGAAAATGAGAACCCCTATATTACGTACTTGCGTTTTGATTTTCGATTTGGGTAGCCTAACTGGTAGTCTGCCGCAGATGAGCTGATCTTGCCATCTCAGCTTACTCGAAAGTGACTTCCTCACATGCCTGAAGACCGGAGTCTTTGCGACCCCCACTCCACCATCTCTATTATTTGATGAATCGTGCTTTTTGGTTGAGGTGCTTGCCTGGCATTCGGGCCGCGCAGGATTCCTGAGCTTCTTGGGCAAAGCAAGAACAGGAGCGGTATCCCTGCGGGCTACCTTCTCGTCTCAAGCGCGCAACGCGGAAGCATCCTGGTATCAATTGCCTTTATCCTAGGTGCCTGGACCGCAGATACGTATACTTTTTTCCCTTCAACCTCTAGATAAAAATCGGTCTCCTTCGGCGGGCTTGTTTTAACGGAGAATATCAGCGGCCCTTCGCATGTCGTCGCTATCCGCAGATCCGTCTTCTTCGATTTTATATACTCACGCATCGCGGGCTCGATCCAGAGCGAGATTCTCTTCATCTGATGACATTCTGCAAACAGCTTTTATATCAAACCATCTCCTGCATGCATGTGAAGAGGCGACAGACGTATATCTCGAAGGATATCGCAAAGCAGCGCATGGAGAGGCTGTTCGAGCTCGCAAATGCTGAATCAAAGCTACATCCCGAACGTAGCGACAGGTATGTGGAGATCGCCTTGCGGATAGGAATGCGTCTCAGAGTCAGGCCAACCAGAGATATGAAAAGGCAGTTCTGCAAGAGGTGCAAAGGTTTCCTGTCACCAGCGCAGCGAATGGTGAGACTGCGTGATGGTATAATGATAATCAAATGCATGAGATGCGGTCACATCTCGAGGATGAGGTACAGATAGCTTGGAGCGATTTTTGCTGTAAATCGACCAGAGATTGCGCCATCTCTCTTACTCTACGGCCCGAAGACCGGAGTCTTTGCGCCCCTACTCCCCCATCTCTGTAATTACAAGAAAGATTTACAGGAGGTCCGAAATGCTTTCTGGCTTCGATGAGATCGATGTACGCCGACTACATCTATCGGGCGCGGTTTGTTCGGCGCAAGTTCAAAAGCAAAGATACATGCAACGAGGTCAACCTTTCCAAAATGCAATTTTGAACAATATCTCTGGATTCTGCCGCCTCAGCTGGCCACATATGCTTAATATACAATGCCGCAAACCGAAATCTCATGATAGTATCTGTCGGCCGTTCCTCCATCTCCGGAACGATCTACGCACCACCATCTAAGAGCTATACTCACAGAGCCATACTTGTAACAGCCCTTTCTGAGAAGGGACAGGTTCACAGACCTCTGCTCTCTGCGGATACCAAAGCCACAATCGCGGCCTGCGAGGCTTTTGGGGCGAGTGTGACCATCCAAGAGGATCAGCTCGAGATCCTCGGCGTCTCAGGAAGACCCAAGACTCCTGATGATGTTATCAATGTCATGAACTCAGGAACCACTCTGAGGTTCATGGCCGCAGTGGCCGCGCTCACAGACGGCGCGATTCTGACCGGCGACAGCTCGATAAGGAGCAGACCGAATGGTCCGCTGCTCAAGGCATTGAACGAACTAGGCGCAGATGCATTCTCGATAAAAGGAAACGATCGCGCACCGCTGGTCATCAGAGGCAGGCTCCGAGGAGGATCGACAGCGCTAGATGGCAGCGTGAGTTCACAGTTTCTATCAGCCCTCTTGATAGCATGCCCTCTATCCGATGGGGATACCACCATCTCGATAAAAGGAGAGCTGAAGTCAAGGCCATATGCCGAGATAACTCTGGATATTCTAAGAGAGGCTGGAGCAAAAATTGCGGTGGATGGCAACGCATTCCACATTAGCGGCGGACAGCGGTACGACCTCCAAAGCTACACAGTACCAGGTGATTTCTCATCCGCATCATATCCGCTGGCCGCAGCGGCTCTGACCGGTTCGGTGAAGGTGAAGGGTCTATATCCATCCCGGCAGGGCGACTCTGCCATAGTCGGAATACTCAGGAATATGGGCGCTGATGTGTCTTGGGATACCGAAAGGGGGGAGGTCAGTGTATCGCAAGCGGATCTAAAGGGGATCGAGGTTGATGCAAGCCTGACCCCAGATCTCGTGCCCACGATAGCTGTTCTTGGGGCATTCGCGAAAGGGCGCACGATCATAAGAAACGCGGAGCACGTGCGCCACAAGGAGACCGACAGGATACATGCGATGGCAGTCGAGCTCAAAAAGATGGGCGCGGATATAAGAGAGAGATCGGATGGTCTAGAGATCACCGGCGGATTGTTGCATGGTGCGGATCTTCATGGCTATCACGATCACAGAATAGTGATGGCTCTGACGGTGGCCGGTATTGCTGTAGGAGATGTGAGAATCGATACAGCAGAGTCGATAGATGTTTCTTATCCGGGATTCTTCGAGGAGATGAGACGCTTGGGAGCCGGAGTGGCTTACTCCTGAGCCTCACCCCTTCGACAAAGTCTAAGGTTTCGCGGATACAGTATACATCTAGGGGAATGTATTTGCTCAGCGAAACTTAGGGTCGGTCTTGACGTGTCGAAGGAGAGTGAGATGGGAAAAGCGGTCTCTTCCCATTTGATCTTTGCAATCCTCGCTCTTAGATTGTCTCCTATCAAAGACAAATTGGTACGAAAATGCCTCCAAGCCATTTTCGTTCTCATGAGTAGCTGTTAGGCCATGAAGGTTTTCCGACATGCTGCAGCTCCATATACCTAGATCATGGGACGTCGGGCTAGATAGAGGGTAGAGCGATATATCTGGCCGGAGGTTGTGTAGGTCTCATATAGATCCGAGATGATCACAAAATCTTTTAAGTTCGGTAAGATCAGTAGCTTTGAGGTGTTTAGTTTGAAGCATGTATATACAGCTTTGGCTATGATTTTGTTATTTGGAACTGCGTATGCAGGCACGTTCACAGCAGGTCTTGATGTTGATACCTATGTAGACAGCGAGAAACCTGATATGTCCTTTGCCGATGAGGATACTCTCTGGGCAGAATCGGTATCAGGAAATCCCGTGAAGATAACATACATCGGGTTCATAAACGCATTCGGAAATCAGGGCATCTTCTCACCAGATCAGATAGACACAGCTACACTGAAGCTCAAGGTGTTGCAAGTTGACAAACCTGGCGCTATCAGGGTTTATTTCGTACATGGTTACATCAGTCCGGAGTTGACATGGAATGACGAGATAGAGGCTAAAGAGGATGTATATGCTGAAATAGAGATCCCTGAGGCTGGAGAATATACGCTCGATGCCACCGACATCATAAAAGAGGCAGTGAGGACATGCACAGAAGGATGCCCATACGGCTTGAAGATCGTCGCTCTGGACGACACATCGATCGGGCTTGCCTCATCCGAGTTATCGAATAGATCTACAGAACTGAAATACGTCAGCAAGCTATAGAAGAGTGATGCATAGCACACATATTTTTTAGGGCATAGCGAGAGGGTCGTGGGCTCTATCGCTTGGCAGTTTATCAGTAAATGCCTATCATCGCATCTACCTAAAGAATCGTGGCTCAAAGCTGCTGATTTCACAGATACGGATACAAATCCTTATCCCACAAGGCAGTCCAAAGAGATCGTCCATACGCGGAGGGATGCGATTATCGCGATAGAAGATAGGATCTTGGAGATGGCTCGGTTTGGGAAGAAACTTGTAAACCATGGCCTCACAGGTTCTCGTTTCGGCAACATATCGGTGCTTACAGCAGATGGAATACTGATAACGTGCACGGGAGCCATGCTCGATGAGATCGACGAGAGCCAAGTGGTGCTCGTGGATCGGGATAAAAGATGTGCTATGGACAGCATCGCGAGCTGTGAGACGCCTGTTCATAGAGCAATTTACATCAAAACCGATGCGAAGGCTGTAATACATACACACTCCCCCTATGCCGTTGCGCTCTCGCTGATCGAGAGTATAGTCACGCCAATCGACAGCGAGGGAACAGTATTTCTCGGAAGGATGCCTGTTGTTGACGGCGGATTCGGCAGTGATGCTCTTGCTTCTTCGGTATCAGATGCGCTGATCGAGCACAAAGCATGCATCGCACGGGGTCATGGCGTCTTCGCAAAGGGCATTGACCTGAGAGATGCCTACATAACAGCATCAATGGCGGAGCATAGCTCCAAGGTCAGATATCTGGTGGTCTGGGGAAAGAG
>CAZMZV010000026.1:17820-23652 GCA_964570975.1 uncultured Methanotrichaceae archaeon
GTCTTGGGCCCACCAGGCATCGTCCTGTAGACAGTCGCATTGGGCTTGATAGATCCTCTTGCCAGTAGCTCTTTGACCTCTGCGGTAACCTCGCTCATGCGCATTGCGAATATCTCCATCGCGAGCTTTTTAAGAGCAGTCTTGTCAACGTAATCTCCTTTTCCTATACCTGGGCAGGTGGGGTTGTAATCTATGCTGAGAACAATATCACCCTTTACAGTCTCCCCTTCTGATATACGAAACGGAAAGAGCCTACATGCTCTAGGCCTGAGCGGGTATATCCTGCATCCATTCTCGTAGAATATACATGTGGTGTCGCATTTCGATTTGAGCACGGGTATGTCCAGTATCACCTTAGTGCCATGCCCTTCAACCCTGACGCACCGTCCATCGTACGCGTAAATAGTATCAACAAACTCCTCCGGTCTGAGTTTGTATCTATTCGCAATCCTCCGTATCTCCTCACTGTTGAGATGTATGAGATTTGAGCGCTCGACGAATCTCTCCACCAGATCTGGAGGAACAAGCTCTGGGAAATCTGACGGCCTGCGGTGATGACAGCAAGCACCACATCGCTGGCACTTGAAGCGAACCTTATCGAATTTTATATCAACAAAAACGTTAGGCAAAAGAGCGCCCCAGAAATATCAAGATGTAGGGCAGGAAAGATGCCCTACAGAGTCTTCTTTATGGGATGGTTCGGATCAAGCACCTCTAGGCCGAGCTCCTGGATTGACTCAGCCTTCATTATGTCGACCATTGCCGCTGCTGGGAAGATCATCGGAGCGTTCTCTATCGGGCCGTAGAGATAGAAGTCCGCGCCAACAATTCCCGCGACCAGATTGGAGCCGATATCCACAGGAGCAAAGGCCTCCTTGTGCGTCTTCTTCCACTTCTTCATCCAATCCCAGGCGGACGCTGCATTGTGGAAGCCACCGCCAACAGGAAGCCCAAGCATGGCCTTCACAGCGATACATGCGCGATATGTCGCTCCAGAGCCTGCGCCCAGAGGCATGGCAGCTGTATCTATGAGGATTCTTGTTATTCCGCAGTCCTTAGCATACTCGAGCATGCCCTTCTTGGCGCCACCTGCTGCCTTGGTGAGGATGTCCATCTTCCCCTTTGTGCCCTTCTCCATGGCGTTAAAGGCCAGGACGATGGCCGCATCCAGATCGCTCTCCTTCAGCGCCTGAAGCTCCTCATCTGTGATAGAGGCATTTATGGAGTTGTGGATTGCCCTGTCTGCTACACCTATCTCAGTTGCATATTTAACGCCAAAGGCGCGCACCTCAGGGGCAGACGAATCGATGAGGAACGGGTAATCTGAGATCTCCACGAACCAATCGATCTCTTTCGCCATTGCCTCATTCGTCTCGGCTACTATCTGATTCATGCATGTATTCCCTGTGATCTCGCTCATCTCGACCTGCTGATTCCAGAGCTTCTCAGCAGCGTTCTTGTCGAAGACGCCATGCTCCGGATCGGATACTATCTTGTGCCTGGCATAGAACATAGTGCCGATGCAGCAAGTCGGGTACTCGCCAGGCTGGCCCCCTATCTTGAACTTGCCGAAGTCGAAGACCTCTTGCTTCCTATCAAACCTGAACATTCAAATCACCTTCGTCCAACCGCCAGCATACACAAACAATATGTATGCTAATATTATTATCAGTCCAGCACATACTCCATAGGCAACGCCCATATCTCTGCCCACGGATTTACCAGCTCTCAGGAATTTCTCAGCGGAGTAGAACTCTATCTTCTCCTCGATCTTATCGAGCCTCGCCATGATATCCCTGTACTGCTCGCTATCTACAACAGCAACAGGGACTATTGGCTTTGTATCCTCTGCCATGACTCACACCCCCATCAGCAGGAAGGGCCCGAGCATCATGGCCAGAGCAAGGAAGAAGCCGATCGCGAAACCCTGTGGGGTTGCTGCAATCACTCCAGAGCTCAGCTTCGTCTCTCTGGCCAAGAGCTGTGCCTTGTATTTGATATCATCCACGACCTGATCGAAAAGGTGCATCTGTGGCTCTATCACTGCTGGAGTTCCCTGACCGTAAACTATCTCCTCAGCTGCCATATCAGCTCCCTCCTACCATCTTCAAAATCAATCCAAAGATCGTCAGGGTAAGAGTCATGCCGAGGACGATACCCTCTATCTTGCCTACGTAAACACCTGCCTGGAACTTGTTCAGGAGGCCGTTGTTAGTAACGGCCATGTCCATGGCTCTTATCCTGGAGCGTACCTCTACGACCTCCGCGGCCATCGGTCTTAGTCCGCCCTCGCCCTCTTCAGCTCCGGCCTCCTTGATCTCGACGACCATTGGCTCAACATCCAGAGCGCCTGGGTCCTTGGCGACGAGCTCTTTTATCTTAGCAGTGATTGCCCCTATATCCTCTGTGTCGATCATGTTTATGGTGGTTATCTGCTGCCTCCACCGCTCTATCGCCTCAGGTGTCAGGTTCTGGATGAAGGGTATGGCTCCCTTCGCCCCTACTATTCTTCCCTCTTTGTCTATTCCGCTAGCTGTAAAGGCCTCGATCGCCTGGCCTGTTATGTGGCCCTTGACCTCCATGCCAGTGATTATCAGATACCTGATATTCGGGTTGGAGATCACATTGGCGACCATCTTCTCTATGCCTATGTTCTCGGTCTTGCAGGGTCCGGCCAGAGCCGCGCCAGCCGCTATCAGCTCTGAGTTCTTGAGGTGAGATCCGCAGGTCACCACAGCCACGGGGCTCTCCGGGTTTCCTACCTCGTACTCACCAGTGATGACGGGCCATGGCTCGGCCGGTTTCTTCTTAAGCACCATTTCAGGCACCTCCCATCGCCTTTCTCAGCATCTCGAGCTTCGCCGGATCGCTGAAGACCATGCCGATCAGCACAACGAAGGAGATCACGAGACCTATTATGAAGCCGACCCAGATGTTTGTGTAAAGGCCGCCTATCAAGGAGGTCTTTCCTCTGTTCTCGTACGACTCGAGGAGCTCGTTATCCGGGACAAGCTGGTTCATCAGGTCGTCTGCGATGGCATCGAGCCTCTCGATCCTGTCCATCACGGGATCAAAGGTGTACAGAACCACATCCTCTCTCTGCTCTGCGACCACGCCTTTCAGAGGATCGAAGAGCAGCCCCAGTTCAGGAGATATTCTAACAAATCCCATCTTTCTGCCTCCTCATAGCGCGCTCGGCGGAAGTAGACCTGTTCCCACGACAGCTGCTGCATCCCTCTTGACAAGCCGGTAGTACCATACATAGCAGTAGTACCACGCTGCAGCACCAACCACGATCGTGATCATAGCTGCCAAGGTGCTCAGCGTCGCCAGTGCGCAGAGGCCGACGACGACTACAGCCAGAGATCCGACCATCAGGCCATTGACCAAAGTCCTGTCCTGCTTCTCATCCGGCCCGAGGTTCGCGTTGAATGGATGTAGAATCGCAAGGCCGCCGCAGATGAACACTATTGCCAGGTAGCCGGTGTTGAAAACCTTTGACACCATATCGGGATACGCCAGAGATCCTGATATCGCATAGGACCAGCCGATTATGGCCATAGCGCCAGCGCCTGATAGATCTGTAAGCCCTTCCTCCATAACGGGTATGTTGAATCCCAACACCTTATTTGCAATAGTGCCCACGATGTAGCCAAAGACCATCGCATAGATCAGCGCGATGATAACGCCAGCCATCGATACGCCCATCTGCTGCGCAGTCGACAAGCCGAAGGATGCTCCGACTATACCCATGCCCAGTGCGAGCATTCCTATAGACGGGACGCCCGTACCTATGCCATAGCCGCATACCCTTCTGACCGCATTAGCTCCAGTGACGGCAGCTGCTACGGCGCCAAGTGCAGCTAGGACTGAGAATATGTCTGTTCCCATGATACCGTTGAGGATCGCGGCCAGATAAATCCCTATAAGCGCTCCACCAAGCCCATAGATCCTGAGCTTTTCGGGAGCTATCGCAGAGGGCGCTCCGCCTGCCCCCCCAGCTACTGTCATCTCATGCACCTCCTGTTATGGTCACAGCCACAAGCGCCAGAATCACGGTGGCGACCAGGCAGGACCTTAATGCCTTCGGCCATCTCTTGAACTTCGGATCGTGGAACCCCTCGATCGTGCCCTGGATGTTCCAGGATGCGAGGACGGCATTAACCAAGAATATGCCGATTGCAAACAGGGCGCTCAGAGATGGGTTGTGGTTTGTCATCATGAGTGGGTAATATATCATCGCACCGCCAAGCCCGCCCATGAAGGCGCCGATCGTTCCGCTCACATAGCATACTGTCGGTACGCCCTGGCCCACTGTACCAGGAGCGACGTATGGCGGCTGTGAATAACCGGTAATTGGGTCGTAATTGACCTTGGCTGATGCGAATGGTGCGCCCACAGCATATGCGTAAATCCAGCCGCCTGCCAACATCGTGGTATCCATCATTATCATAGCTCCGACAGCACCTGATGCCAGGATGGGCCAGATATTATCTGTGAGTGACATCATGAGACCCGCGGCCAGTAGGCCGGTGAGGCCAGATCCAGAGGCCAACTGAACTGTACCAGTACCAACTCCTGTGGCCTGGGCCATTGCTGCAGGTGCGCCACCGACCGGCACGAAGTGAACACCCACGCCTACGAGCAGGCCGCCCACGATGATCTCGAGAATGTATACGATGGTTAAAACATCAAAGTTCATGCTGGAATGTCCCCCTTGTATCCCGGATACGGACCGTACTTCTTTCTGATCGATGTCTCAACGTAGAAGTTGTACAGGTTCATCAGTATCACAAAGAAAACACCCATACCTATGGCCAGGCCAGCCTGGTTCACGGGATCGAATACTGTGGTGCGCCAGTTGTCCAAGAATACAGTAAGACCAAAAGCGAGTCCTGTAAGCGGTCCACCGAGCTTCGTACAGAACCATGCGTTATCTATGGAGTTTCTCAAGCCGGCCTCCGCCTTTCTCACTATCTGGCCGGAGAGCATCGTGTTGAGACCCTGACCGAAAAGCCTCCACTGGAACTCACGCTCGCCTCCGTAATGAATATCGCCTACAGAAGAGCCGATTGCGCCGACGGTTATTCCCCAGATCAAAGCGACAACAGGCATGGGGAACGGATGGTGCGGCATCAGAATATTCGTTTGTATGTAGGCTATACATGTGATACAGAACGCTGTTATCCATGCGTGTGCCATTATGGATGTTGTGGTGTAACGCACTATATCCAGATATATCCACTGATTGAACCTGCGCTGGCTTGCGTTTCTGCCGAAATAAGCGCTAGTCGAGAAGACCCCGTTGAAGAGAGCTGCAACCGATGCGCCTATGGCTATGGCGAAGAGCGCAGGCATTGCGAACTTTGTTATCAATGTGTAAGCCACAACAGCAGCAGTTGTAGCCCAAAGGGCGTTCGCTGGTGGCTCGCCTGAGATTGCCTTGTTGTATATCCTATGGGGATTGCCGACCTGAGCGGCGAGCTGGACCTGTGAGTTAGGATTGCTCTGAGAGCCTACGTCAGACTCTATATCCTCACTGGCTCCAGCAACGGTCGCTAGGGCCCCCATGGCAGCGACGAGCCCCATGCTCAATGCGTCCATTTTTCCTCCTCCTATCCATTATTTTCGCCAAATCGTTACGACAAATTTGGCTAATAACGCTGTCTTATCCCATAGTCAGGCTTATAAAGGTTTCGCGAAAAAAAGCAATCGCCGTATCCGAGTTAATATCCAGCTCGAAGACCGCTGGCTGCACCCCACAATCACTCCGAAGTCTGCTAGCAGAAGATGCAACTGTCTTTTTGGAGGATGTTACCGATTATCAACATA
>CAZMZV010000027.1:0-23417 GCA_964570975.1 uncultured Methanotrichaceae archaeon
TCCGGATAAGCGCTGAGGCCAGAGATTTGGTACTTTACAGCTTCTGCATGTCAGAAACATTTAATCTTATTCGGACACGTCCCATTGAATTAACGATAAAATCATATAACATCATATTGGTGTGTCTTGAAACTGACACATGGTGAATCACTTGAATGAGAAAAACTGCGGAAAGACTTTTGAGAATACTGGAATGGAAGAGATAACATGTGATCAGGAGTTCTTAGATCGCGATCTCATGAATGCGGATCTCTGGGTTGCGCGTGGAAGATACTTGATGAGAGCCCTTGGAAGATATTCCGATGCGCTCGATGCCTTTGAAAAGGCGATAGAGCTCGAGCCATCACATCCGATGGCATGGCGAGGAAAAGCAGTCGCCCTGAATAACCTAGAACGCTATGAAGAGGCTCTTGAATCATGCAGTCGTGCCCTGGAGCTCGATCCGTTCAATCCGAGAACATGGATCGTAAAGGGATTCTCGCATCACAACCTGGGGGATTACGAAGAAGCGGTCAAAAGCTACGACAGGGCGATCGAGTTGAATCCCCTGGGACCGTACGCGAGGAGGGCATGGAACAACCGAGGGGCTGCGCTCGATAACCTGGGAAAGCATGAGGATGCGCTGAGGTCCTATGACGAGGCTATAATGCTCGAGCCATTTGATGCATACGCATGGAACAATAAAGGCGTATCGCTTGTGGCTCTCAAAAGGCACGAAGAAGCGCTTCTCTGCTTCGAGAAGGCCATAAAGATATATCCAAACTACTGGACCGCTTGGATGAACCGAGGCGGGTGTCTCAAAGCGCTCGGCCGGAACGAAGAAGCTGAAGAGTCCATCGAGATGGCTAGGAAGATCGAGGCGTCTTACGAGTGATTTAGGTCGAGAAAAACGCTCATGACCCCCAAGATTAGCCAGTTCGGATGCATTTTCAAAAGAATATGCTAAATTCGAACGTTTATTCCACGCTCTTGCAGATACCTCTTACAATCGCCTATGCTCCATTGGTCGAAGTGAAAGATGCTTGCCGCAAGGGCTGCCGATGCAGAGGTCTTTTTGAAGACCTCGTACATATGGGCGGGGCTGGCGCATCCGCCTGATGCAATAACCGGTATCCTCACCATCCTCGATACAGCATCTGTGAGCTCTATATCGAAACCGTCGTAGGTACCATCGCGATCCATGCTCGTCAGCAGGATCTCGCCTGCTCCCAGCTTCTCAACGCGCACCGCCCATGCGAGCGCATCGACTCCTGTGAAAAGCCTGCCGCCGTAATATGAGCATTCGAACCAGCATCTTCCCTGCTCGGTCTCGACAACGATCTTATCATCAAGATCTGTGAACCGTCTCTTGGCGTCTATCGCGACAACAACCGCCTGGCTACCATAGTTATCTGCTATATCTGTTATAAGTTCAGGCCTTTTGAGTGCTGCTGTATTCAGAGTGATCTTGTCCGCGCCTGCATTGAATGCCGAACGCGCGCTCTCCAGGTCGGATATGCCCCCACCCACGGTCAGCGGAACAAACACCTGCTCAGATGTCTTTTTTATGACATCGAACATCGTGGTTCTTCGCTCATGTGATGCTGTGATATCCAAAAACACGATCTCATCGGCGCCCTCTTCATAGTAGCGGGTCGCAAGCTGCCAGGGGATTCCTGCATATCTTATCTGCTTGAACTCGATCCCTTTAACGACCCTGCCATTTGGAACCGCAAGGTCGCAGTCGAGGCACGGGATGATTCTCTTAGCTAACATCTGGCCATCCTCACGAAGTTCTCCAGAATCCTGAGGCCTTTGGGCCCGGACTTCTCGGGGTGGAACTGCGTTCCATGGATATTCCCCGTTGATAAAACCGCTGCGACCTCTCCGCCGTATTCGGTGGTCGCCGCGACTGCAGAGCTATCAGCTGGCATGCAGTGGTATGAGTGTACGAAATAGAACATATCCCCATCAGATATGCCATCAAGAAGCTCTGTGTCTCTCTTTAAGACTATGCTGTTCCAGCCCATCTGTGGTATTGTAACGCTATCCGGCAGACGTACGACCCTGCCGGGGATCCAGCCGAGGCCCTCCGCTCCAGGGCTCTCCTCGCTGTTGTTCAGCATGACCTGCATCCCTATGCAGATCCCCAAGATCGGAGTCCCTTCAGCTATCTCTTTATCCAGCGACTCACGGAATCTGCTGAGACGCTCCATGCATCGTCCAAAAGACCCCACACCAGGTATGACGATTCCGCTAGCGCCATCGAATTCCGGCTCTTTTATTATTTTCGGCTCTCCTCCCGTCTTCAAAAGGGCATTGTATATGCTGAATAGATTGCCCATCTCGTAGTCCACGATGGCTATCATCCAAGATCATACTGAGGAATATGCCTTTATACCTTTCTACCGGAAGTTGTTGTCTGTTATTTTTAAGATATATCTTTCGGTGCTGATGCGGGAGCTGTCCGAATAAGCACAAAGTAGTTCACATAACCAAATAACATGAGGCCTGTCTCTCTGACACGGAGATCTTATCCGGACAGGTCCCTGATGCGGGAACGGGCCGCCAGCTCAAATTGAAGAAGATCACTATCCTCAGACTCCACGGGATGCCTCCTCTTCCAGACGCTCTAAAGACACGATTCGCTGACGATTTCTCAGAAACATCATACCACGAACAGTACCCAGCGAATTATCGACGCGTACGGTTGCATCTTTGAAAAGACGGCGAGTAGCCCAGCCTTCGTCCTAAAGAGTTATATCATCCCAGCATTAACACCTCTGCCGATTATGTCATTTGATGTATTTCCGGCGGTGGACCTGCGCCATGGAAGATGCGTCCAGCTAGTTCAGGGCGTTCCTGGGAGCGAGGTGGTGTCTCTAGAAGATCCGCTTGCCCAGGCGATCAGATGGGTGGATATGGGAGCTGAACGCCTCCACATCATAGATCTCGACGGGGCGATAGAGGGGGTCAGGCTGAATGCTCCGATATTGAAGAGGATCGTGAGAGAGCTGGATGTCTTCGTTCAGGTGGGCGGGGGGATCAGGAGCCGTCATGATGTCGAAGATCTCCTGGCCCTAGATGTGGATCGCGTCATTCTCGGAACTATGGCTCTCAGAGATCCAGATGTTGTAAGGTCTTTGACTAACGAATTCGGTTCTGAGAGAATCATGGTGGCGTTGGATGTCAGAAACGGTCGTGTGACATCAGAGGGCTGGCAGAGGAGTTTGGAGAATAACGCTCTGGATATGGCGCGCCTCTTCGAGAAGCTGGGCGCGGGCTCTATACTCTTCACGAACATCGATACAGAGGGCCAGCAGCATGGCGTAGATCCGTCTCCGACCAGAGAGCTTGCCAAAGCGGTAAAGATACCGGTTATAGCTGCCGGTGGTGTGAGCTCTCTTGAAGATCTCAGACTTCTTAAAGATGCTGGCGCAGCGGGCGCTGTGATCGGCACGGCAATATATACCGGCAAGCTGGACCTCAGAGCGGCGCTTGCGCTGGGAAAAATGCTTTGAGATGATCTCCATGGATTTGGGCGACAGGGTGGCTGTAATAAAAGGGGATATGAGGTACGAGGGCATACTGATGCCTTCGCGTAGCAATCACGTTGTAATAAAGCTCAGCAATGGCTACAACATCGGCATAATGCCTGATAGGATCGAGCTCCTCGAGAAGGCGCAGAGAGCCCCCAAAATTCATGTGCCGATAGAGATACGCGAGGATCTGCCAGAGGTTGCGATAATCTCTACAGGTGGCACAATAGCCAGCAAGGTTGATTACAGGACTGGAGCTGTGACGAGCCAGTTCTCCGCTGAGGAGATCATCTCCGCGATACCAGAGCTTGGCGAGATCGCTCGTTACAGGGCGCGGGTTCTCTATACCATACTCAGCGAGAACATGCGCGCCGAGTACTGGATTGAACTCGCAAGAGCTGTTGCAGAGGAGATACGAATGGGCGCAGAGGGCGTGGTGATAACACATGGCACGGATACGATGACGTATACTGCAGCTGCTCTTTCATTCATGCTCAGAACCCCAGTGCCCGTCGTCATCGTGGGATCCCAGCGGAGCTCCGACAGACCGAGCAGTGACGCCGCGATGAACGCCGTCTGTGCCTCAACAGTCGCTGTCAGCGATATAGCAGAGGTGTGCGTTGTTATGCACGGAAGTACAAATGATGACGTCTGCCTGATACATAGAGGTACCAGAGTGCGCAAGATGCATACATCAAGAAGAGATGCATTCCAATCCGTCAACCATACTCCCATAGGCAAGGTCGATTACTCGACCAGGAGGATAGAGACATTCACGGATTACAGAAAGCGCGGTTCTTGCGAGCTGCAGCTCTTCGACCGGCTGGAGCCAAGGTGCGCTATCGTGAAATACTTCCCCGGCGCGGATCCTGGGATACTCGATTACTTCATAGAAAGCGATTACAGGGGACTTGTTATAGAGGGAACCGGCCTAGGCCATGTGGCCTCAGACTGGATAGCGTACATAAAGAAGGCAAGCGACTCAGGCATTCCTGTTGTGATAACCTCTCAGTGCCTCAGAGGGAGGATATGCGACAGGGTATACGATACGGGAAGAGATATGCTCGCAGCAGGCGCCATCGAGGGTGAGGATATGCTTCCAGAGGTGGCGCTTGTCAAGCTTATGTGGGTCTTGGCGAACACATCGAGCATAGAAGATGCAAAGGATATGATGTCAAGATCGCTGGCTGGTGAGATCTCCGAATCCACGCCTATGGATGCGTGATAGGAATGGCAGGCTGGAGTTAAGCAACCGAATTCATCAAGGTCTGAAAGCCGGTAAGCTTAAACCACCACGGAGCCGAGGGGCAGGGCCGATCTGTGAAACATTCGGCTTCCACAAGCATATCGGACGGCAGAAGCCCTTCATAAAGGATTGAATTCACAACTACGAAATGAGTATGAAGAGTCTGCCTGATACCTGGGATCCATTTTACAGGCGCCGTGGCAGGATGTGGGGAGGCATCACCAGAGATATACCGGAGCTCCCAGTCGGCTCGAGGGTACTCGAGCTAGGTTGTGGTAGCGGTAAGACTCTGCGTGGCATGGAGAACCGCGGATGGCGTGTTATCGCTTTAGACATCTCGAGTGAGGCCATCGCTCTATCGAGAGCAGCATGCTCGGCTGAGTTTGTTATTGGGGACGGCCGATCGCTTCCATTTCGTGAGGGCTCGTTCGATGCGGTCTTCGCATTTCATGTCCTCGGCCATCTGCTCGAGACCCAGAGATGTGCTATGAGGAAAGAGATAGTAAGAGTTCTGCGAAACGGTGGAATGCTCTTCTTCAGGGGGTTCTCATCCAGCGATTTCAGAGCGTCTGGAGAGGAGATTGAGGAGAGAACGTTCCTACGTGGAGATGGTACGCTCACGCATTACTTTACAGAGGATGAAGTAGTTGGCATCTTCGATTCCCTTGAGCTCGTATCTGTGGAAACGGTCCTGTGGAACCTGAGGATCAGAGGCAGAGATCTTCCAAGGGCGGAGATACGCGCCACGTTCAGAAAGTGCTGAAGTGCTCTAGAGGAAAGAACGCGCGAATCAACAGCATTCCTGAAGGGGTATTTGTGCGCCACCTTTATATGTTACAGTGAGACACGTTACCGCGAATCAGAGGGAGGAGATATCTTTGTTTGGTCTTCCGACTGAGACACTTATCGCAGTAACAATGGTGCCTGGCATAATAGCACTTGTTCTCCTTGGCTGGGCTTTGAGGTGGAGCTGATGGACTTCAATATGGCGATCGTTCTTGGTATCTATCTTGTTGGGCTTCTCGCCATCGGCGCATGGGCTTCCAAGAAGATCAGATCCAGCGAGGACTTCATAGTCGCGGGCAGGAATCTGGGCTTCTGGCTGCTTACGCTTATGATCGTCGCCAGCATCTGCAGCGGCATGACGATCTTGGGGACAAGCGGCCTCGGCTACATCGGTGGCTGGCCGACGATCTGGGAGCAGATCTTCGTGCCGCTCAGCGCTGCCTTCGTCATCCTCGTCTACGGGACGAAGCTTCATGCCATCTCCGAGAGGATGGGATATATCACGATACAGGACTACCTTGCGCAGAGGTTCTACAGCCAGCGCGGGATTCGCAGCCTATCAGCACTGGCTGGAATACTGGTGTCGCTGATTTACCTTGTCGGGCAGTACGTGGCAATAAGCATGGTTCTGAGCTGGATGCTCAAGATATCATACAACGATGCGCTCTTGATTGGTGCCATAATCGTGATGATATACACGATCATGGGCGGCCTCTACGCGATAGCCTGGGTCTCGCTCGTCCAGGGAGTGCTGATAATAATCGGAGTGGTGGCAGTAGCGCCGTTCGTAATCCAGTCCGCTGGAGGGCTAACCCATATTAACAACGTACTGGCAGGCATCGATCCGAATTACGTCGCTATCTGGTATCCGCAGGTGCATCCGCCGTACGCCAAATACGCGTTCATGACGCCCTTGTATCTGGTATCCTTCTTCTTCCTGCTGACCTTCGGGCTCGCTAGCGCTCCACACGTCATCAACAATGTTCTATCCGCCAAAAGCCAGAAATTCTTCCGCTGGTCGCCGCTAGCAGCTTTTGTTCTCTACCTCTTTGTCATGTACCTCGTCAAGATCTCCGGATTCGCATCGAGGGCGATGGTCGAGGAGGGGGTTATAGCGCTTCCAACCAACGTCTCAAACCCGCAGGATTACGCCTTTGTGGTCGCGGCCATGCATCTCTTCCCGAATATCGCAGGCCCGCTGGTCGCGGTGATAGTGCTCTCCGCTGTCATGTCCACAACCGACCGGCTCATGCTGACGATCGGGAGCTACGTTGGCTGGGATCTATACAAGATGTTCTTCAACAGAAAGGCATCGGACAGGAGCGTGACTCTTGTCAGCAGGATAGCTATCGTATTCTCGGTCATATTGACGCTCATCCTGGCCTGGAGGAAGCCACCGGAGCTTCTGGCCTTCCTGATATGGATGGGTATAGGAATAATGCTTGCGACATTCGTGGTTCCGATACTTGCAGGCCTCTACTGGCGTAGGGCGACGCGGGAGGGGGCGATCGCTTCAATGTCGCTTGGCCTCATCGGGGCGATTGTTGCCGGCTGGTATCACTGGTTTGTCGCTCCACTGCCAGTACACTTCAGCTTCTACGGATTTGCGATATCCATAGCATCCATGATCCTCGTGAGTATCATCACGAGCTCCCCTCCAAAAGATGTTCTGGATACAACAATGACAGGCATGTATATACGTCCGAAAAAAGTGACCGAGCGATAAGGTCTAATACCAAAATGTAGTAGAGGTGGCGGTAGGGCCCGTGGTCTAGGTGGTCATGACATCGCCCTTACACGGCGGGGATCACGCGTTCGAATCGCGTCGGGCCCATCGCCCTATGATTTAGAATGAGATCAGGGCTAATCCCAGCCTTTTTCAAAGGTGGGATACGGGCCGTACTATCGAAAAGATATATAGACCAAAGTGACGATATGACATCTCGTACTTGCTGTGGGGCGGCACAGCATCGGTATAAATCCGTAGATGCCTGTGACTTTCAGTCACGGGAGCCGTCATGCTCATCCGCTTAACCTACGAAATCGAGATCTTCAGTTAAACGACGGCACAGATCCTGCTCGGACTGGCTGACAGATATAATTGCGTTCGCGCTATACTGTTGTGTTGAATAATTCGAAGTACTGTGGTCGCTATTTATTCGTTTCTTATCAAAATTTTGATTCGTGTGAATTGACCCTGTGCTATTGGATTTCTGAACATTATTCAACACAGCACGCTACACCATACGGAACTATCCGGAAAAGAGCTGAGGCCAGAAATTTGGGCCTCTACCGCTTCCGCATGTCAGAAACACTTAATTCTTATTCGGACACGTCCATCGATTCTTACCAAAATTTTAATTCATATGAATTGGCCCTATGCTATTGGATTTCTGGATATCATTCAACAGAGCATACAGAGTCAAGTCTGATTCAAAGATAGGGGATGTATGAGCGGGTAGGAGAGTGGGGGTTCAGTGTGGATCACAAAACAGAACGGATACCCGCTCGCTGGTTAGGATATACTCACAGTATTTATAGCTTGCTATGCATAATCAAAAATTGTCAGATAGGTAAAATCTGCTCGCCGTCTGCATTGCCGCTACTTGTCGGATAGGTGTGAGCCATGGAGAGAGGTGTCAGGGTGCTTGTTCATCTCGCATTATCCGTTGCCTGGAGGTTTCGGGTCGACCTCTCTGAATGCGCATTAAGCCCGATGACAGGCAGCCTCAAGACTTTTCTCTTCAAAGCTGATCTCAGCCGGAGACAATTCGCGAGAGCACCAGAAAACAATAAAAAGGGGGAATTACCACAATCTTTGATCCCGCAGGTAAGAGAGATGTCAAAGGTAATATCCTTCGATATGGATGGGACTTTGGTAAGCCCGAGGTACGTGGACAAGGTATGGATGGAAGGGGTCCCATTACTGTATGCTAAACGGCATGGTGTAGATCCGGAAGCCGCAAAGGAGATAGTAATAGGAGAATATCTCAAGATCGGCAGCGACAGGCTTGAATGGTACGACCTCAAGTACTGGCTGGAGAGGTTCGATCTGAATATCGACAAGTACGAGCTTCTTGAAATGTACAGATCTGAGATCGAGATTTACCCGGAGGTCGAAACGGTCCTCGATTCTCTGAGGGATGCTGGCTATCAGCTCATCGTCACATCAAATGCCGCAAGGGAGTTCATAGAGATGGAGCTCGACGGGCTTATGGATAGATTCAGCAAGATATTCTCGGTTACCACAGATTTCCGGGATGTCAAGAAATCACCTCGTTCTTACATCCTGGTCTGCAGAGCACTTGGGAGAAGGCCTTTAGAGGTCCTCCACATCGGAGATCATTACATCTACGACTACGAAGCGCCGATAGAGGCGGGCCTAGACGCCTTATTCCTCGACAGAAAAGGAAACCGAAGAGGGCCTGAGGTCGTCGGCGACCTGCATGAAGCGGCCGACAGGATATCAAACTGCATCTGAGGTTGCATGAAAAGAGATAGCGGGCTTATTCTTGCTCTGGATATCGCATCGAGGGAGAGGGCATACAGCATCGCATCGAATACGAGGGATATCTTCGATGCGGTCAAGATCGGCTATCCGCTGATGCTCTCCGCTGGCCTTTCGATAATAAAAGAGATCTCTGCTCTAGCACCTGTTATTGCGGATCTCAAGATAGCCGATATACCCAATACAAACAAGCTGATCTGCGAACATCTCTTTGAGGCTGGCGCGAATGGCGTAATAGCACATGCATTTACAGGAAGCGACAGCCTGGAGGCATGCTTGAAGGTAGCAAGAGCTTGGAAAGGCGAGCTGTATGCGGTGACGGAGATGAGCCATCCGGGGGCTGTGGAGTTCATGGCCCCGAACGCGGAGAGGATGGCGAGACTCGCTCTGGCTCTCGGCGTCTCCGGAATAGTGGCGCCTGCAACCAGACCCGAGCGGATAAAGACGCTGCGGAAAATCGTAGGCGATATGAAGATCCTATCGCCTGGTGTTGGCGCACAGGGCGGCTCGCTGAGAGATGCATTCGCGGCTGGTGCCGATTATGTTATCGTGGGGCGATCCGTATATGAGAGCAGAGATCCAAGAGCAGCTGCCGAAGCTCTGCTGGATCTCAGATAGCTTGCTTGACGGGGAAGCGTGAAGCAGACCGTGCATCCCTTCCCAAGCTCGGATTCGATCCAGATCTTCCCACCATGAACTTCCACGATCTTCTTCGCTATAGCCAGGCCGGCGCCGGTTCCCGGTGATCTGCTATCGATCTTGTAGAAGAGCTCGAAGACCTTCTCGTGATATGCGGGATCTATGCCTATTCCGTTGTCCCTGACGAAGAAGACCGGCGCATCCCGAGATCCCCGCCACCCTATCTCTATACGCGGCTTATCTCTATCTTTTGCATACTTGATGCTGTTTTCTATCAGATTCGTCAGAAGCTCTTCTACACGCATCCTGTCGACGTGCACAACAGGCAAATCATCAGCAACAACCACCTCGAAACCGGTGAGCTTCGTCTTCAGCTCCGACAACACATCTTTGACCATATCGGAGAAGCAGACATCCTCCGGCGGATTGATCACCCTTCCGATCCTGCTCAGCTCAAGCGTATTCGTGAGGAGCTCATCCATTTTGAGAACCGAGCTCTCTATGAACGTTATATCGCTCTCCACTTTATCATACTGTTTCGCCTTGAGATCCTCTCTCAGATAGCCGAGAAAACCCTGGATCGATATCAAAGGCGACCTCAAGTCATGAGATACCGTATAAACGAAACTCTCCATCTCAGAGCTCTTCCGCTCCAGCGCCTCAGTTCTCTCCTTCACAATCCTCTCAAGCTCTTCGTTGTATCTGCGGAGCTCATCCTCCATTCGTTTTCTCTCTGATATTTCTATGAAGGATAAAATACAACCTTCGATCTCCCCACCGGCTCCCTTCAGAGGAGCTGAATTGCAGAGAAGATAAACCGGAACGCCATCGATGATTAAGAGCTCCTCACGACCGCTTGTGGCGACTCCTCTGAGGGCTCTCGTGATCGATAGATCCCCCTCTGGGATCTCTGTGCCATCGGGTTCGTAGAATTCAACCGTTAAAATATCGCCAGGGCTCGCCTTCAACAAGCCCTTCGCTATATCGTTACAGAAAAGTATCCTTTTCTCCTTATCCAAGACCAGAATTCCGCATTGTACCTGGGATAGTATGCTCTCCAATAGATTTTTGCTCTTGAGAGTCTCCTCCTCAGCAGCGCGCCTGGTCTCTTTTTCTTCCTGGAGACATGCTATATAAGAAGCCGTTTCACTGAGAGCCAGCCTCTCGCGCAGAAGCATCAGCCCTATTATGCCGGCTATCGCTGCTATCAGAAATTCATGAGAGGCTATATCCTCGTATTCCTTTGTAAGCAGCAGGACGACAGCGATGCCGAGAGAGATGACGGGTAGATAATGCGAGAGGGGTTTCATCCGTGGTGCTCGTCTTAATGGTGAAACGAGCCATGTGATTGGAGCGATGCTCAAGATCGGGTAGCTGATAAGCCAACCTGTGTCAAGCAGGCCGCCTGAGACGTACGTATCTTTTGCGCTCTGATAGAAAAATCCAATGTCTGTGAGTATCATTACTCCCATTCCGATGGCGAGAAAGACTGCCGGCCAATCCTCCGGAGCTTCGTAATCTTTGAAGATCATCTCGACGAGCACGACGAACAGGAGAACGTCCATGAGGGGATAAGATATGGATATGAGCGTATCTGTGATACTGTCTCCATATGTGATGATGGGCGCGACGTATATCCACAGGATCAATGCTAATGCTATTACAGCGATGCTCCCATCGAGTAACAACTTCAAACGTTCTTTTGGTGTAAGAGGGGCTGAAGGAAGCAGGAGAATCCCCGCCGCAAACAGAGGATAAAATGCGAGATATGCGATATCAGCTGCAGAGGGGAACGGCTCTCTCTTCAATACCGCCTCGAGAACAAACCAGATGAGCTCTCCGAGCGTGTTGAAGATCATCGCGAGGAACATCGCCGTCCAGGCCATTCGAGCTCTGCTTCCAGCAGAATTACTTCTGGCATGCCAGAAGCATGCAGCAGCCACCAGCGATGCGATGGGAAAAAGGAGATCATCTATGAAAAGAGACGTCTCGCCAGATATGTTGATCAGAAATAAATGGCATGCAATAAGAGATACAAATGCAGCAATTGTGACGATGAGATACCTCTTGGTCGCAGCCAACATCAGCCATCTGAGGATTTTTAAACAATTTAATGCTTTGCAAATATCGTCTTTTGAAATTTCGAGGAAAAAGTTTGGAGGAAAGGTCACCTTCTGATCGCTCCCGTATTGAGAGGCAATCCAGGCGAAATTGGGGAATGTTCAGCCATCCTCTGATATGGCCGATCATTCCCTCTGAAATGAATAGCTACTCAATCTCGATCTCCATTCCCACTACGGGATGCTCGAGACCGAATGCGTTTAATACCTCCGGATGGATCTCGCCGAAGCAGCCGATTCTCGAGCCGTTCAGTATCAGATCCGCCCCTCTTCCCAGTATAAATGCGCCGTCCGTCGATTCCACCACCTCGGCATTGATCCTGATCTCCCTCAAAATCGCAGAGATCACGGAGCTCATCTCCGAAAATCCCGCTCCGCTGTGTATCGATACTGCACTCAGATGATTTTTCGTTTTACCGCCTATTACGACATCACCTACAGCGAAGATCCTCTGCGGTAGATCGTGATGCCGATTCATGGATAGGATCTCCAGAAGTCCCGGAAGTATATCCTTTCTTATCATGGTGTGGAGCTCGCTGATGGGATGGAGAACCTTTGTGCATTCGGTCTCCTTCCTCCGCATCATCTCGAAATGGACCTTCTCATTTGTCAGCGTAAACGGCATAACCTCCAGATATCCCAGGCCCACCATGATCTCACTGATCTCATCCCTGATATCCTCAAGAGGATGCGCCTTGCCGATCGTCAGCGTCCGGGGCATCTCTGCCTTTATCTTGTCATAACCGTAGCTCTTTGCCGCGTCCTCAATTATGTCCCAGGTGTGCATTATATCTGCACGATATGCAGGAACCAGCACCTCCACATCATCAGCATTCATCTGACGGGCTCCGAATCTCATGCGCTTGAGGTATTCCGCCAGCTCCTCTGCGGATAACTTGAATCCGATAAGGCTGTTGGCCTCTGATGTCCTGACGATCCATCGGGCCGACGTGAGATCTGGACTGACCCATTCCCCGTTCTCGGAGAGCATCCTAACGCCTTCTATCCGCCCGCCGCGCTCCGCGAGCGCTGTGACAACTATATTCAGGGCCTTGAAGACCACCGGATCGGTGCCGGTAACATCGATGAAGAGATCGGTCGTATCCTCCCTGACGCGCGTCAGCTCGCCGTTGATGATCGGAGGGAATGAAAGAACGTTATCCTCTGCATCGACGATCAGGGGATACCTCTCGAAACCATCTAAGATGTGCCTGTAGGCAATACCCTTAGGATGGCGTCTGAGTATCTCCCGCATGCTCATGCTCTCGTCGAAGTCGAGAGGCACGAAACTCCTCTCGGGATCTTCCGCGAAATACCTGAACGGCGGCTTCACCCTTGAGATGTCGTGAACACCTATTGCCACCTTTCTTCTGTTGCGACCGAGCCCCCAGTGCAGATCCTCCTGGAGACTCATGAGCGACTCTATGAAGGGATCTGTGAACCTCAGACCTCTGACAACTGCGCATCCTATGATCGGGCGCACGTTCTTGACAGATTCGTCTACGTACATCTCGACCGGTCCTTTATGGACCACGTACTCCGGAAGGCCTGGTTTTATGCCGAGAAATCCTTGGAGAGCTCTAGCGACACCCTCCGCGCTGTAGAGATCCGGTCTGTCCGGGAAGAACTCCACATCGATATACTCGCCATCGCCGACCTTGCCGACATCTGCGCCCATCATCGGTAGCCTCTCCAATATGAGATCCCTGGGAGCGCCAACCATCCCTTCCAGATCATCGTAGTATAAACGAACTACAGGCATCTCAGACACTCCTTATGGGCGTCTCTCTCAACCACTCGATGTCCGGCTGGTATAGAAGCCGGAGATCCTTGAGACCCAGGCGCAGCATTGCAAGGCGGCTCACGCCCAGACCCCATGCGAGCACCGGATGATTGATGTTGAAGGGAGCAGTGACCTCGCGCCTGAAAACACCTGCGCCGCCGAGCTCCACCCAGCCGAGCCCGTCTATCCAGACCTCGGGCTCAACGCTCGGCTCTGTGTACGGGAAGTAGCCTGGCCTGAACCTGACCTCCTCGAATCCCATCTTGGCATAAAACTCCTTCAGTATGCCGAGAAGGTTGCTGAATGTTACATCTCTATCCATAACAACGCCCTCGAGCTGCTCGAACTCTGGGGTATGGGTGGCATCTATGGCCTCACGCCTGTAAACCCTATCTATGCAAAAGGCCTTCACCGGCGGCTCAGGGTTATCCGCTAGATACTTTATGGTTATTGCGGTTGTGTGCGTTCTCAGGACCTCCTGCCTTGCCACCTCAGGGTCCCACTTTCCACCCCAGCCGGTGGAGCCAATGCCTCCGCCCCGTTCGTGCATCTCCTTTACCTTCGTGTAGTCGGGAATCTCTCTTTTAGTGGCCAGATAGAATGTATCCTGCATCTCCCTCGCAGGATGGTCTTGCGGTTGGAAGAGAGCGTCGAAGTTCCAGAAGCTGGACTGTATGATCTCGCCCTTGATCTCCGTGAACCCCATCTCGAGCATGATCCTTCTCATCCGGTTCATCAATCGCCTGTACGGATGTATCTTGCCGGGATAGATCGCCTCGCCCGGAACTTTCACGTTGTATGGCCGGAACCTAACATGCTCAGATCTCCAGATGCCGCTCTTTATGAGATCTGGAGTGAGCTGTGTGATCTCTTGTATCGACTTCACTGATGCACCATGAGTAGTGGCAGATCTATCTCTGTATTGCTCGAGCGCTCGCCTGCCTTCCTCTGTTATCTCGTACCGCCACGACTTCTGCCTGGTGGAGGAGACCAGGCCTCTTTTGACGAGAAGATCCAGCGAGCCGCCTATCTCATCTCTGCTCCTGGGCTCGCTGAGGAGCGATTTGAGCGCGCGCTCGTCATCCCCATCCGGCGGGCTTCCGCAGGGCTTCAGAACGCCCCTATCTATGCGAACCCAGCCCTTTTTGCGCGCCCAGCCGATGGCCAGCTTATGCTCCTGGAGCTCAGCTATCGGCTTTCCGTCACAGATCATCTGGAGAAGCCTCCTCTCCGGAAGCCCCTCACGCGCATAGCTTCTTCCTTCCTCTGTAAGCGAGAAGATCTCCACAACATTCTTGTCTATTCTGATTAGCCCCTTCTCTGCAAGAGACTCAGCGGTTGAGAGAACCGCCTCAACCTTCATGCCCAGATGATCTGCGATCTTATTTGGTTCCAAATATCCTTTCGATATCGCATCAAGAATTTTCAAATCCCGCTCTGGTATCATGAGATCATCCCATTTCCGCTACCGGCTATTTTTTAGCTTGTATATGTGATGTTTTCGCCTTAAGAAACACCGACTACAACGAAAACGCAAAATCTCTCTGCTTCCGGTCACACAATCCGTTTATGCTGCCCTTCCAGTTCATCCAGCGCCTCCAGAACACCCTGCACAGCCATCTCGAAGTACCTAGACCCTTTCTCCGCGCTTGCCATGCTCGGATCGCCTATAATGCCATTGCCCATCATCTCTCTCACAGACCTCAGAATAAGATGGCGGGGTCGCTTCGGATAGTTTGCTTCCGGAAGACCCTTGACCAGATCTGGTCGATGCAGCAGCATTCTGGAGGTCTCCACATCTCCAGCATGCCCGTCCCCGGGCACATCACCCTTTATGAAATCGAAATCCGTCAGCAGGCTTATACTCAAATCGAGAGTGTTCACAGCATTCTGGCATGCTTCCTTCAGGGAGGCCATATGCTGGCCGCCAGCGTGCCCGGATAGCACCAATACACACCTAAAGCCGCTCTCGTATAAACCCAGGAGGATATCGTATACGTAATCTCTCAGAGCGTTGAAGCCGACGCTTATCGTGCCTGGAAAGCCCCTCGTGCTCCTGCATATGCCATAGTGTACCGGCGGCGCGACAAAGATCTCTCGCCTTCTCGCCACCTCATAGGCCACCTCAAGCGCCTGAAGCGTATCTGTCGTCGTGGGCAGATGGGGGCCATGCTCCTCGACTGCTCCCAGCGGCAGGATAACGCTCCGCGTCCTGGAAAGGCCGGCCTCGATCTCAGGCCAGCTCATCTCTCCAAGAATCATACCTGTATGACACCTCCGCTGATGACATCCCTCTCAGATACCCTTACCTCTTTGACCTCGCCGCCGATTGTCAGCCTGTAGGCACCTATAGGCCTTGTATCGAAATTGGTGCCTCTGACAATTGGGCCCTCAGTGGAGTAAGGAACCACAAGGGTGAATTCGCCGTCTGAATCCGTCACATTGGACTGCCGATAGACGAAGAGCCTGTTCTGGTTGGTCATGACTGGAACCTCAACGACGACTTTTGTGCCTGGTATGGACCTGCCCTTTATCACGGCACCCGGAACATGCTCAAAGGTCTTGACGTATCTATTACCATCTGATGTGACCTGTGTTGAGGATTCGTGAACAAGCCGGTAGTGCTGCAGGGCCTCCACATAGACAGGAGATCTCGAGAAGCTCCTGCTCACGACGCTGACATTGTAGCCCTCGCTGAGGCTCTCGTTTATAAAGCGGGCGAGCTCCTCCTCGCTCTTAGGTATCAGCGGAGTCTTCATTATCACAGTAAGCGGCGTACCATCCGCCATCTCAATTCTTGTATATGCAATAGCTATCGGATCCTGTGGCTCAACCTCGCTCCCATCGAAGAAGTGAAGCCTTGCGACCATGCTTCTGAAGTAATTGGGCATCCACACCTGTATCGGAACCAGGCTATCTGCCTGTGGCTGATAGACTGCGCCTGTATACCTGGTAAGAGGTATATCGCTCCAGGCTGCGATCGCGTGGAATTTCGTGACCGCCATCTCCACATCCGTCATTATGTAGCGCGCATTCATGTAATGCGATCTGCTCTCATTAAGACGTCGGAGAACATCCTCCGCCTCTGCCTCGCTCTCAGCCAAGAAGAACGGCGATGAGCCTGGCACCCCTTTGGTCTTGCTCCCTATTCCTTCCTGGAACGGGTTGGCGTTAGGATACCTATTGCCTATGGTCTCTATCAGATGGCCGTAATCCCACCAGGACATCACGCCATAAGCTGTTGGAGGATACTGGAAGTACTGGCCCTCAGGCGGGCGCTCGTAAACATCATAGATGCTCAGGCCCGGATACGGGGTGTTGTTGCGTAGCCATTCTATGGAGCTGACCCAGTCCTGATTCGGTCCGACTGAGTACTTCGCTATCATATATGAGCTCGAAAGGCTCGGGTAAGCCAGAGCGATTACTATCAATATAATCGCGACCATCGCCCCCAGCCTCTCAGGTCGTATCTCCTTTGTCAGGTTGGCTGGCGCTCTGGCCAGCACATCCTCAAGCTCAGATAAGCCCGCACGCGCATAAACTAACGATGCGAGATAGCCGCAGAGGAGGGCCACGTTCACCGCGTAGTAATACGCGGAGCGATTTGCGGCCAGGGTTATAATCAGCGTTACCGTGCTCCATACGATCAAAAGGAGATACGACGCCCTCGAATCCCTTAGATATCTGTAGACAAGAAGAGCCAGGGCGATTATGCCGAGATAGAATGGCGAGAGTATCCAGATTCCAGGGAAGTTCTCATCGATTCCAGTTCTGCCGCGCCCTATATCCATGTAGATCGGGGATAGCTCTGCAACAGTCGCAGCACCTCCCGTGCGCGGAAGAAGGTATGTCTTGATTCCGTATACAACGGCATTGAAGAGGCTCGGGACGAGCAATAAGACTATAATAATATTTATTACAATAACTGCTGCGACTGAACCTGGATATGAAGCCCAGGAGAGTCCGCGTCTTGATACCTCATGTGATAAAACCGCTATCTCCAAACAGAAGATAGAGCCGAGGAGCAGCATGGATGGCTGGAAGAGCGAGTACTGGATCAGGCTGAAACCGTTATAGGAATGCCCAAAGGGAAGAACCATCAGGAAGGCGAAGAAGAAGCTTATCGCTCCTATTATCCCGAGATAGGCACCGTTTTTGCCACGATAATGCTCTACCGCGCTCTGCAAAGTTATTGCGATTAAGAGTATGCCCTCGAACAGGATGCCCATGGACCAGGCGTCGACGTAAAGGCCGAGGGTGATGCCTGCCAGCATAGCGAAGATGAGCGGCCGCTTTATCGCATTGATATCCCGGAAGGCATCGAAGCTAAGAGACCTTCCGCTCTTGAATGCGATGATGAAGATCAGCATCGAAAGCGTGCTCAAAAGAACCTCTGAGGAATGATGGTCTGTGAATCCAAGCACGGTCCTGGAGAAGAGCTGGCCTGGGAGCACAACGGAGAGTGCTGCTGCTGTTATTCCACAGCCCCTTCCGCCCAGCTCCTTTCCTATGTAGTAGACGGGCAGTATCAGAAGCGTGCCCATCAGCACGGGCCAGAATGCCCCGACAACATCTACCGTGTGGAGGTCCGATCCTCCGAGACCTATGATCTTGGATAGAAGCGCCACGCCCCAACTCAGGAATGGCCCGAAGTGAAGCGGCGTTCCATTGGGAAAGTTCGTGAGAGGATCGAACCAGGGACGCTGCCAGTGAAGAAAAGTCGTCTTGGCGAGCATCATATGATACCAGGCATCGCTCTCACTGCTGAACCTGACTGCATCTCCGATAAACACGTTCTTGAATGGAACTATAGCCCTGAGGTATACCGATAGGAGAATAAGAACACCGAGCCCTCCATACCAGTAGATCTCAGGCAAACGCTTTCTGGTTTGCCTCACATCTTTGCTGTTTTTGTCCTTCATATCCATGGTTCTCCTGTTTTTAGAGGGGAGAGCAATTTCAAGGAGATAAACGTTTTGAGGTGCGTTGGCTCATGCGATACATGCATAGGAAAATGCGTGAAAAGGAGAGGAGCTTTTGCTCTAAGATGGCAGTAACAGTATTCTCAAAAATTTGTGGTGGTTGCTGTGATATTCTCACGCCTTCGATCTGGCCCACAGCTCGACATTATCGATGATGTTGAACTCCACCACCTTCTTCGCGTCCAGGAGCATCTTAGCGATCTCCTTGAGCGAGAAGCGTCTCTCCCTGCCGTCCCGGTCCTTAACGGTGATCTCCTCTCCTGGAGACTCCGAGTCGATACGGAGAAGCATATCCCCAAGCCTGGCGCATGAATTTTTCAGGTATCGTACAGCGTAATCCACCAGAGGCTCTCGATCGGAGAGGTTTTTGTTTACTTCTTTTATAGACCAGCACATTGTGAGTATATCTGAGTACATCTCAGCACCACCTGAAGAATAGGATGGCAGATATTTAATGATACCGCCTGAGAAGGTGGGGCTGGTGCGATTCGAACGCACGATCGACGGGTCTCTCCGATTCTGAGAACACATGATCATCTCAGTGCTCCAACGGATCATCAACACCATCCCCGTCGGGATGGCTCAGCAGACCCGTTGCTCATCATCCAGTCATACCGCTGGAGCCCGTCGCCCTACCTGGCTAGGCCACAGCCCCTTAAGCGGGCCGAGAGGGATTTGAACCCCCGACCTAAAGGTTAAGAGCCTTTCGCTCTACCTGACTAAGCTACCGGCCCGCCTCCCTAATATGACAAAGCTGCTTATAAGCGTTTCGGATTGCTCGGGGGACGTGTCCGGATAAGCTCTGAGGCCAGAAATCTGGACCTTTTACCGTTTCTGCATGTCGGAAACACTCAATCCTTATTCGGCCCACCCTTCATTACAGTAGATAAATTTAAATATAATCAAAGAACTATGTATTCTGGAGGGGGTAGCTCTGAGATACAACTGGGCTGGCGACACGATCGTAAGGGACACGATAGTCTGGAGCAAGAGGGCCGTCCTGGGGCATGAGAATGTCTTCATCCCCACGGATATAAGAGAGTGGGTATCTTATCCGGATAGCGAGGTGATCAAGCTCGCGCTCAAGGAGATAGACCCGCCGTCATCCAGAGCTTCAGGAACATTCGATGAGCGGGCCTGGAAGATCTGGAAGTACGTGGCTGAGAATGTAGAGTACGTATCGGATAAAAAGGCCTTTGGCATTCCGGACTTCTGGCTGTTTCCTGCGGAGACCCTCACGCTCAGAAGAGGGGACTGTGAGGATTCGTCTTTTCTGCTTGCGACCTTGATGCTTGCCAGCGGCATAAGCGAGCACTGTCTGAGGGTTGTCATTGGAAAAGTCGTCACAAAAAACAGCGCGTACGGCCATTGTTGGGTGGCTTATCAGAACGAGAGCGGAGTCTGGTGCCTACTGGAGAGCACACTGAACTCCGTGCCACAGAGGCTGCCTCCGGCAGATCCATTTACAGAGAGAGATAGCGGTGATCGATACGAGCCGCAGCTCTGTTTCAACCGCAACCACCTCTGGTCGATAGCGCCCAACGAGATGAGTCTCTCTGAATACATAAGCTTTAAAGAGATCTCCGGCAGCTATCGAACTAAGAGCCCAGGGATCTGAAGCGCGCCTCGATTCTGGGCCAGTGAGAACCCCGCCAGTACACCTTCTCGCATTCCGAGCACATCCATCTACCCTCCCCTAACTCTAAGAGTTCGCCGTTGCAGATCGTGCACCTCTCCGGATTAAGGCTCATACTTATGCCTCTTTCGTGTAGCTCTCTGAGCTGCTCATCGATCCCCGATGCTCTGAGCAGCATGTATTGTACCCCCGATCTCTCGCACAGCTCTGCCAGCGATCTGTCGCGCGTGAGAAGTATTCTATCTCCGCTTCTGGCCTGCGCCAGAATATCGATATCATTCAAAGATGTCGGGTTCTCAACGTCGTGGCCTGCGAGCCTTAACCACCTGCCCAAACGCATGAGCATGTGATCCACCAGGAACCTAACCGTAAAGCGACCTCCTGCAATGCTCTCTTGGGAGCTGAAGGCATTGCATGCATAGAGACCCCAAAAGCATGTTATGCCTCTCAGCTTGCGAACTCCATCTTGAAGGCCTTAGACTCGACTGAAAGATGCGATTCTGTGTGCGATATACACATGGAACCGCCTGGATTGGCTGAAGACCTCCTCTGTAACCATGGCAGCCCAGTATCAGATTATCGCACCAGATATATAACCATGCAAACAAAAGATTCTTTGATGAAAAGGGTTGCCTGGGGCATAACCGGTGGAGGACAGTACCTCTCTGAGAGCGTGGCAGCCATGCGAAAAGTGGCGTGTTACAACAGCATATGCACATTTGTATCCAGGGCCGGAGAGGAGGTTCTGCGGATGTATGGGCTCTTTGAGAGCCTTAGAGAGATCTCCAGAGGTGGGTACCTCGAGGAGATCTTTCTGGAGAGCGAATCCGGGAGGAGCTTTCCCAAGACAGGGAGGCTCATGCTCGGCAAGTTCGACCTGCTTCTCGTAGCGCCTGCAACCTCGAACACCGTGGCGAAGATCGCATGCGGAATCGCAGACACCATCGTAACGAACGCTGCCGCTCTTGCAGAAAAAGCCTGCCTACCGATATTCATCCTGCCCACAGATGTCAGGATGACGATTACAAGAACGCCGTATGTCGTGAACAGGGATTTGTGCGAGGCATGCGATAGCTGCTTGCCGCAATTGATGTGCGAAAAAGGCGCGATAGCTGGCGAGAAGATTCGCTCCATAGACCTTATGCTCTGCGATGGCTGCGGAAGATGTGCATCTCTGTGCAGAATCAATGCTATATCTGCTGTGGAGATGAACGTCAAAAGAAGGAGTATAGACCTCAGAAACATCGAGACTCTAAGTGAGAGGGGTTACAGAGTACTGAAATCGCCTGAGGAGATTCCAGCAGCGATTGAGGATATCGGAGAAACAACATAGATAGATCGTACAGCATTCATACCCTCCCTTGAAGGAGGTCTTCTGCCTGATTTTGTATGAGATCATTAGAATTCATCGAGCCGATTTCTGAGAGACCATCTGCCTTAAGACATCTTCCCTATCGCCTTGTTGGCTAGGTTCAAGATCCTCGGCTTAGCACCACAAATTAGAAGAGGCTGGCAAGGGTGGGGAGAGGAGTGCTGAGAAGATATCCATGAACGAGATCGCATCCCTGAAAGAGGGTATTGTGAGCTTCATAGATAGATACTACCTGGAGCCGATAATCAACGATAGCGGCTACAATCCGGTGAACACTATCACATGGGCCATACTTCTCGGTTTTTTTATAATCCTGATACACAGAGCCTTCAGAAGATACGGCGTGGATCTCAGCTGGAGATTGACCCTTTCCACAATCCCTTTCATAATCGCGGGCTCATCGCTCCGCGTCATCGAGGACGCACGGTTAGTAGATCCGCCATTGAGCTATTTTCTTGTAACACCGCTGATCTATTTTCTGGTGGCATCTATTGCTATAGTATCCCTCTTCCTCTCCAGAAGGCTCTCAGGTAATTACAGATTGTACTATGCCATCGGTCTTGCGTGGAGTGGCGCGAACATAATCTTTCTATCCATAAGTGGGATTCCTAACGCCTGGGTGTTCCTAGCGGTTGCGGGGCTCGGCTTTACAATCACGGGCTGTGTATACATTCTCTCCCGCTTGAATATCATTACTATGAGCAGACAGGCATTCTTCGTGATCCTAGCCCATATGCTTGATGCGAGCTCTACCTACATTGGGGTCGACTGGTTCGGCTACAGCGAGAAGCACGTAGTTCCGTCCATGCTCATAAGCGCAGTCGGAACAGCAGCCCTTATGTATCCGATAAAGCTGCTTGTGCTTCTGCCCTTGCTCAAGCTCTTGGACGGATCAAAGGATGATGATATGAAGTGCCTTCTTTTCCTCGTGCTTCTCGTCTTAGGACTGGCACCAGCTACAAGGAACACGCTTAGACTTGCACTCGGAATATGAAAGATGCGATCCTAAGCTCCCCAACCATTAGGCGAAGGATAGAGAAAAATGAAGCACATAATATCGTTTCTTCTTCATATGACAAAGTGTATATTGCACAGTGCTAATCGCTATGCTTCGGCGTTATATGCCTAAAAACGGGGGAGCTTAGGTGCGATCTGTTGAGCGACCTCCTCCCCACAGCAAGCTGTGGGGCTTCCTGCGCTCCGACTCCGTCGCTCCGCTTATCCGGTATCTCCCCCGCCTATACATCAGTCCGAGGGTGAGTATATTCAAAGCACATCCCAACCGCAGCGAGCTGCGGGGTATTCTAAAAACTGCCTTTTCCCCTGATGAGAAGAGCGCGAGAGGCATGCGATTCTTGTTGCCTCTCTCTTCGGCACGACGGGCAGCTATCGAGCCACCTGTCTACATCTAGCCTCTCTGACAGGAGGTTCTTTACATGCTTTATCTCCTCCTCAGTGGCAAAATACGCCCCGCATGCGTTGCATCTTCTCATCCTGAAGGTAAGTACGACGCCATTTGCTTCTCCGCTCATATCTGGAGAGATCGCTCCCGTGGGGCATGCATCGACGAGCCTGCTCAACACCTCAGGATCTATCTCGGCCGGGAACTCTATACGCCGCTCCTCGCCATCATCTGATAGGTATATGCTCTCTGACAGGGACGAGCACGCTCTACAGCCGATACATCTGTTTTTGTCGATCATCTGCTTTTCCCCGTTCTGGAGGCCAAAATGCTAGCCGCCCTCGATCTCGCTGCACCCGCCACCATATCATGCTCTCCGAGAACCAGCGCCTCGGTCGGACATGTGAGAACACAGAGAGGCATAG
>CAZMZV010000028.1:0-11191 GCA_964570975.1 uncultured Methanotrichaceae archaeon
CGAGCCCATGAATTTCCACAGTGTGGATTAAAAACTCGATCGAGATCATAACGCTAAATGAAACACCATCAGACTGAGGGTATAGGCGGGAGAGATACCGGATAACCGGATCGACAGAGTCGGAGCGCGAGAGGAAGTCACTTGAATACATTTACATTGTGGAGCTGGGAGAAGCATACCCTGTCACATCTCCCACACCCTACACATCCTATCATTCCAGTGCGCATTGGAAGGTACCTGAGTTTCTCCAGATGCCACGATAAAAGCCTCTCCCCTGGCTTTGCCTTTGGATTTGCGCCCGATGCCATTCTGTGGAATCCTGAGAAGATGCAGGAGTCGGCGCATCTCATCCTCTCGCCATCAGGCACACCAAGATCCGCGATGTTGAAGCAATGGCAGGTTGGGCAGACAAAGCTGCAGCCGCCGCATGATACGCATCCCTCAGCCAGAGATCTCCAATCGATGTCATTCAGGCGTGAGAGAAGATGATCTGGAGACAGCCATGGCCTGGACCCGACTATCTTATCGTAACTCTCAGCCATGAGCTTCCTCTTTCTGTTTATGCCGTCCATTTCATCATACCTTGAGAACAGATCTTCGGAGATGCCCACGATAAGAATGCCTGCCGGCGATCCAACCTCCACCAAGAAACCATCGCCTATATCTGTGAGCAGGAGATCGAATCCGGACTTCGCTTCTGGACCGGACTTCATCTGCGCGCAGAAGCAGCCCTCGGCCGGCTCATTGCAGTTCAGCGCTATGAGAGCTGTGGATCTCCTGCGATTCGAGTAGAGCTCATCGACAGGCTCTGAGAGCATTATCCTATCAATCAAAGAGAGGGCTTGGAGGTCGCAGGGCCTCACGCCAACGATCAGCCGCGGCCCAACCTCCTCCTCCTTGAACGTATAGATCCCGCTCTCCTGTAGATAGCTGAAGATGCGATCTCTCGCTGGGAGAAATAGCTTCACAGGAGAGATGATGGGGTTAGGTGCATCTAACGCGATCTCCTCTCCCTTCCAAGTAACAAAATGCGGCTCCCCCTCAATAAGGACCGGGGCGATGACCTCAAAATAGCTCATCGTTCTCCTAAGAACCGAAGCGAGGTCGCTTTTCTTGAGATAAAACCTCATGGCCAAGCCCTCTTGATATTAACAGCTCTTATCTTCAACTCTGGTATCTTCGCCTCTGGATCCAGATCCCATTCGGTGAGAATATTAGCTGGAGATTCCACGAAGTGGAACGGCATGAACAGCGTCTTCTCGCCGATATTCTCGCTCACTCTGGCCTTCGCCTTTAGGGAAAAGCTATCCGATTCCACAATCACGCCGGCCCCCTCTCTTATTCCAAGAGCAGATGCATCTTTCGGGTTTATCTCGACGAATGGCTCTGCGATCTCTCTATCCAAGAGGCAGACGCGTCTTGTCATGCTGCCAGTGTGAAAATGGTACTGACTCCTGCCTATGATGAGAGTGAACTTCTCATCATGCTTTATCATATCACGATGCTTCACGGGCCTGAAGCTGGCGCGGCCCCGCGGGAAGCCCTCTTTATAAAGTACAGGCGATCCGGGATGCTCGGCATGCGGACATGGCCAGTGGATTCCACCGTGCTCCAGGCGATCGTAGCTTATCCCGCCGTAGCTCGGCGTGAGGGCCGATATCTCCCTCATCACATCTGCAGGGGATTTGTAAGAAGATGGCACGCCGAACATCTCGAGCAATCTCGCGGCCAGAAGCCACTCAGCTACAGCCTTTCCTGGAGGGTCGATGGCTTTTCTCAAGAGATGGACCTTTCGTTCTGTGGAAGTCACGGTCCCCGACTTCTCAGCAAAAGATGCAACTGGGAGAACCACATCCGCCAGCCTTGCAGTCTCCGTCGGAAATATATCGGCCACGACCAGGAATTCCAGCGATTCTAATGCTCTTTTGACCGCCTCGCTATCAGGATAGCTCAAGACCGGATTCTCTCCTGATATGTACAACCCTTTGATCTTTTTCCCAGCTGATGATAGCATCTCGATCGCGGTCAGGCCCGGCGATTCCGGCAGGGATACATTCCAAGCGTCCTCAAACTTCTCTTTGAACTCCGGGACTCTCTGATAACCTGTATAAAACTCAGGAAGCGCTCCCATATCGCAAGCGCCCTGAACGTTCTGATGACCTCGAAGCGGATAGATCCCTGTGCCATCCCTTCCGATATTCCCCCTGGCAAGTGCCAGGTTGACGATCGCCTGCACGTTATCTGTGCCGTATATGTGCTGGGTTATACCCATGGCATACACGATCGCAGCTGCCTCAGAGCTTCCATAAATGCGTGCAGCCTCTCGTATATGCTCAGAACACACCCCGCAGATCCGCTCAGCCATCTCGGGCGTGTATTCGAGCAGAGATGCGCGAAGATCATCGAAACCCGAGGTTCTTGACCGGATGAACTCCTCGTCTATCAAACCCTCTTCGATCAAGAGATGGAGCATAGTGTTTAAGAGAACTATATCGCTGCCCGGCTTTATCTGAAGGTGGATATCCGCTATCCTAGCTATCTGCGTCCTCCGCGGATCGATCGCTATCACCTTTGCGCCGCTTCGCTTCGCCTCAAGTATGTGAAATGCCACAATCTGATGCTGCTCCGTCGTATTAGATCCGATGATCATTATAACATCCGAGTGGAGGAGGCTCTCGATTGGATTTGTCATCGACCCGCTGCCTAGCGATGATCCCAGAGAGTACAAAGTGGGCGCGTGGCAGAGGCGTGCCACATTGTCGATGTTATTAGTTCCAAATGATGTACGACAGAGTTTCATGAGCAGGTAGTTCTCCTCATTCGTGGCCTTTGCTGAGGTGAGCATCCCAAGAGCATCGGGGCCCGCGTCCCTTTTTATCTTTGAGAACGAATCGACTATGAGAGAGAGTGCATCGTCCCAAGATATCTTAACATACCGATCCCCTTTCCGGACCAAAGGCTCCCTGAGCCTATCCGGGTGGTCTAAAAATCCATGCACAAGCCAGCCTTTGGCGCAGAGTCTACCTCTGGAGGGGGGTTTGAAGGAAGGAGATACGCCTATAACCCTACCGTTTTCAACCTGTAGGTAGAGGTTACACCCACAGCCGCAGTAGACGCAGGTTGTATGGATGGCGTCCATGAGATCACCCGATATGCCATGAGATCATCTGTAGCACCGCCCATTGGCGTGAGCGATCGTTTGGATGGCGAGCCTGTGCCAGTTCCGTCTCTCCCACGCCTTGTGGGATTCATCCTCCTCATCGACCAGCTGTCTCATCCTGACAACCAATGTATTCCAGTTCACCTCATGGCCATCAAAATCGGGGCCATCTACACATGCAAATCTTGTCTCGCCGTCGACCTCCACCCTGCATGCGCCGCACATGCCGGTACCATCGACCATAAGCGGGGTGAGGCTCACAATAGTTTTAATTCCAAATGGTTTGGATGCCTCGGACACGACCATCATCATGAAAGGGCAGCCGCGAACGAATATCCTGTCCACCTTGTTGCCCGTCGAGAGGTATCGAGAGATGAACTCATTTGCCCAGCCGGGTTCGCTGCAGCTGCCATCGCCTAGCACGACATGAACCTCGTCGCTGAGCTCTCTTAGCAGATCCTCCCAGAATATGAAGCTCCTGCCGCGCCCCTCAACGACCGATATCACATAATTGCCCTTCTCCTTCAGAGCTCTAATCAGCGGAATTGTGGGGCCGATGCCGAAGCATCCACAGGCGCATATAACTCTGCCGAAGTTCGCGATCTCGGTAGGCTCGCCGAGAGGTCCAGCTATGTTGAGCACGTGATCGCCCTCTTGAAGAGCAGAAAGCTTCATCGTGCTAGTGCCGAGGACGTAAAAGACCACATCTACAAATCCTTCAGCTGGGTTCCAGTCGGCTATGCTCAAAGGCAGCCTTTCACCCTTCTCGTCCACCCTGACTATCAGAAACTGACCGGGGCGCGCAGCCCTTGCGACATGCGGTGCCTCGAATCTCATGTGGATTATGTTGGGCGCGAGCACAACCCTCTTTGCTATTCTATACATATTCACGATCCCCCCATCCTTCTGAGGCGAACAGCGCAGGTCTTGATTCCCGGTATCTTCGAGATCGGATCTAATGAGTTGCTGGTCAGCAAATTTGTCGGAGTCTCCGAGAAATGGAATGTCATGAAGACTGTGCCCCTCTGAGATCTCTCGGTGAGCCTGGCCCTCGCCCTGACGCTCCCCCGCCTGGAAGATACCTCGACGATATCTCCATCCCTGATACCCAAAGCAGCTCCATCCTCAGGATTTATCTCAACCAGCTCCTCGCCGCGCAGGTACTCCAGATCATGAACCCTTCTGCTCATGGATCCTGTGTGATAGTGGTATAGAATCCTCCCCGTCGTCAGTATAAATGGATACTCCTCGTCTTTCTCCGGAGCAGTGCAATTCAAAACGTGAAATCTTCCTCTGCCATTTGCGAAACAATCTTTATGCAGGTACATTGTTCCTGGATGATCAGTGGTCGGACAGGGCCACTGTATGCCACCTAAATCAAGCCGCTCGTAGGACATGCCGCCGTATATGCCCGCAACCTTCGAGATCTCACGCATTATATCCTCCGCGGACTCGAATGAGAATCCCTTTCTGTAGCCCATCCTCAGAGCTATATCCTGTATTATCCTCCAGTCCTCCCTCGCATCGCCTGGTGGCTCTAAGATCTTGCGCACCCTTTGGACTCTTCTCTCCGTAGATGTGAAGGTGCCATCCTTCTCAAGCGCGCATGCTGCAGGAAGAACAATATCAGCAAGCTGAGCGGTCTCAGTAAGAAATATGTCCTGAACTACGAGAAGATCCAGGCTCTCGAGGGCATCTACAACGCTGCTGGCATCGGGCTCGCTGAGCACGGGATTCTCTCCTATGATGTACATGGCCTTTATCTCTTTCTTTCTAGCAGCCTTGAACATCTCGGCAAGCGTCAGGCCAGGCCGATCTGGTATGCGCATACCCCAGACCCCCTCGATCCTCGCCCTAGACTCGCCGCTCTTTATGCTCTGATAGCCGGGCAGGAGATCTGGGAGAGCCCCCATATCGCACGCGCCCTGGACATTGTTCTGTCCGCGGAGGGGATTGATTCCGGAGCCGGGCATGCCTATATTGCCCGTCAGCATCGCCAGGTTTGCGAGGGCAAGAACGTTATCCGTTCCTGTTATATGTTGTGTTATCCCCATGGAATATATGATGGATGATGGTTTTCCGTTTGCGTATAGCTTCGCGGCCTCTTTTATGAGATCCAAGTCGACGCCTGTAATCGCTGAGACGCGCTTCAGATCTATCCCATCAAGAGATCTGGCGAAATCATCGAACCCCTCTGTTCGAGCGCTTATGAAATTTGTATCGTGCAAGCCTTCATCGAGAATGTATCTGCACATCCCAAGGATGAGATGCAGATCCGTGCCTGGCCTGTGACCGATCCACATATCTGCGATATCGCACAGCTCGATCCGGCGTGGATTTGCCACGATGATCTTGGCGCCTCTCCGCTTGGCCTCTTTTATTCGAAGGCCTATTATCGGATGCTGCTCTGTGGTGTTCGATCCGATTATCAATATGCATCTAGCGCTTGTGATCTCATCTATAGAGTTTGTCATCGCGCCGCTGCCTACGGCTCTGGCGAGGCCTGCGAGCGTGGGGGCGTGGCAGAGCCTGGCGCAGTTGTCGATGTTGTTGGTCTCCATCACAACTCTGGCGAACTTCTGGGCCAGATAGTTCTCCTCGTTTGTGCATTTCGAAGAGGAGATCATGGCGAAGGCATCTCTGAAAGCTCCAAGCCTCTCGGCGATCGTATTCAGCGCCTCATCCCACGTAGCGCTGACAAGCATCCCGTTCTTCCTAATCATAGGTGTTTTGAGACGATCCGGGCTCTCGGCGAACTCAAGCCCGAATCTGCCCTTCACGCAGAGCTGGCCTCTGTTCACGCCGTCTCTACAACCTCTAACCCTCACGATGTGATTGTTCCTCACACCCACCTCGATCTGGCAGCCGACACCGCAGAATGGGCAGGTCGTAACAGCGCTTCTCTCCGGTCTCTCCCACTTCTCGAACCTCGCAGATAAGGCTCCGCTCGGACAGGCATCCACACAGGCACCGCAGAACTTGCAATCGCTCTCGAGAAGCGATGCGGGGCCAACATAACTCATCCTGTGGTAGTCCGCAAGGGGTAAGAGAACGCCTTCTCCTCGTAGCTCAGAGCAAATCCTTGCGCACCTGCCGCACATTATACACAAGTTGTAGTCGCGGTCGAAGAACGGCTCCCTCATCACGGGCAGGCCCTTATATGATAAAGGATATCTGATCTCACTCAAGCCAATATGTTCGGCTGCCTTCTGTATCTCGCACTCCCCATCCTTCGGGCAGTACTTGCAGCCCACGGTTGCAGGAAATTTGCGCATGCATTCCTTGAGCTCCGAACAATCCAGTTTACGCTCGCAGATCAGGCAGCTCACCGGATGGTTCGTGATCGCCAGGAGGAGCTCCAGCGTGTGCCTTCTCATCTCCTGTATCTCCGGCGTATTCGTGGTTATTACCATTCCATCCTCGGCGATGGTGGTGCATGCTGTTGGATACGTCTCCCAGCCGGCGATCTCGACTATGCAAAGCTTGCAGACCCCGATGGGCTGAAGATCGGGATGATCGCATAGAGCTGGAATGTATATGCCGGCTTTACGTGCTGCATTCAGAATTGTGGTGCCCTTTGGAACCACTAAGCCCATACCATCGATCGTAATGCGTATCTCGTCCATCGCAATACCGCACAGCTCAGAATTCCGGCATGGCGCTTTTTGTCTGATTGTATTAGAAGATTGCTATTAGCGTGCTGTGTCGAATAATTTGAGGCAATGTAGTCGTTAGACATAGATTATTATCAAATTTCAGATCAGTGTGCTGTTTTGAATAATGTTGTATCCCATCACAACAATTATTGATTACGATAGCGTTGAAGGGATATGAAGCATCAAAGGGCGCAACTGCTGTGCTGAAAAATTCGAGACAACGCAGTCGCTAGATATCGATTATTATCAAAATTTGATATGGGTTTGCCATATGCCATTATATTTTTGAACATTATTCAACACAGCAGCTATGAGGATTAATTATAAATTAAAGCTGTTACCAGTATAGGTGGTAGAGAAGCTCTGCTAAGCAAATAACATCTGATATTACAAATATCATAAAAGCAGCTAGTGTCGAAATTCCTCTCGGTGAGAGGTGTGTACTCGGAAGAAGAAGGGGTCAGGATAAGAACAACTAGAAGCAAGAGCATTGAGGCGCTAATTGCTCTCGATCTCTTATCGTCTTAGCGGCAATTAAAGGGGGTTCATAAATGAGTAAGGTACATGTTGATGGAAAGAATGCAGGCAATGTAACGCTCTATGCGCTGAGCACATGCATGTGGTGCAAGAAGACCAAGGATCTCTTATCCAAACTGGGCGTCAGCTACGATTATGTTTACGTAGACCTCACAAGTGGCTCTGCGAGGTCTGAATTGATCGATGAGATGAGGAGATTCAATCCCGATCTCACGTTTCCCACGCTGGTCATAAAGAACGATGTGATCGTAGGATACAAGGAAAAAGAGATCAAAAACGCGCTGGGGGCATCGTAAATGGTTAGCGATGAGGACGTGGAGAGGTTGTATCAGCGCCTGAAGAGCGACGCTGAAGCTGCAGGATATCATTTAAACCCGGATAAGCCCTTCGTGATGGGGATAGTTCGCGGCCTTCTCACAAATATGGAGCGATTTGGATATCAGGCATGCCCCTGCAGGCTTCCATCTGGAATAAGAGATGAGGATCTAGACATAATCTGCCCTTGCGACTATCGAGATGATGATCTAGCCGAATTCGGAGCTTGCTATTGCGCCCTCTACGTATCGGAGGCGGTCGCAAAGGGCGAGGCTCAACTCAGACCTGTGCCTGAAAGACGGCATGCGAAGCGCAGGGAGAGCTTTGCTTCTGCAACAAATATACAAAAGCTCTCCAAGCCGGTTTGGCGATGCAGGGTATGTGGATATCTATGCGCCAGAGATGAACCACCGGAGGTCTGCCCGATATGCAAGGCCTCCAAGGATAGATTCGAACGATTCATCTGAGGCTATATTATGATCGCCAGCCATATGATGGACTGGATGCCCTTGATGTGGGGTTGGGGCATCTTCCCGCTGATGGGCATCTTCGGCTACTGGTTGGTATTCCTGGTTATAGCGTATCTCGTGTACAAAGATGCCGAATCGAGAGGTATGAATGGCCTGCTCTGGGCGCTTCTCGTTCTTCTGCCCTGGCTCGGCATTCCCTTCCTCATGATATATCTCATAACACGAAAGGAGAGAACGAGCAGAGGCGCGTTGGAGATTCTGGAGGAGAGATACGCAAAGGGCGAGCTGACAAGAGATGAGTATCTGCGCATGAAAGAGGATCTCAAAAGAGGATATGAATGAGCAGTAAGCGAGCTGAGATAAAGATCTCAGGAATGACATGCGCTACATGCGCTGCCACTATAGAGAATGCCCTGAGAAGAGAGGGCGTTGAGAAAGCGAGAGTCAACCTGGGAAGCGAGACGGCCAGCATCGAATACGACCCGGAAAAGGTGAAATTAACAGAGCTCGAGAAAGCGATACGAGATGCGGGTTATGATGTGATAAACGAGAGAGCGACGATAAGAGTCGGGGGGATGGTATGCGCCACCTGCGAGTCGACGGTTAGAGATGCGATTCTCGAGCTCGATGGGGTCTCAGATGTTGAGGTCAATCTCGGCACGGAGAAGGCATATGTCACGTACAACCCAAATGTTGTGAGCCTCGATGATATTAAAAAAGCGATAGATGGCGCAGGATACCAGTATCTTGGGGTGCTGGGAGAAGAGTCAGAGAGCATTGAGATGGAGATACGGCAGAGGGATCTGCAGGATAAAAGACGCAAGATAATCATCGGTTTTGGCACGAGCGCTGTTCTGATGGCCCTCATGTATCTAGCGCCCATGACGCATTACATGAGCATACTCATGATGCTCATAGCTACACCAGCATTTGTGTATGTGGGCAGGGGGATTTTCAGAGCTGCTTACAGGGCTATCCGGAACAGGAATCTGAACATGGATGTGATGTATTCAATGGGCATCGGGGTTGCGTTTGTTTCAAGCCTCCTGAGCACTCTTGGATTCCTGGCGCATGACTTTATGTTTTATGAGACCGCAGTGATGCTCGCCTCTTTCCTAACGCTGGGAAGATACCTCGAGTCTCAGGCGAAATGGAGAACATCAGATGCGATAAAGAAGCTTGTGTCGCTGCAGCCGAAAAGCGCGACCCTGATAGTCGATGGGAGAGAAGAGGAGGTTCCCATAGAGATCGTCAAACCTGGAGATATCATTCTCATCAGACCGGGGGAGAGGATACCGACGGACGGCGAGATCGTTGAGGGAGAAGGCTATGTTGACGAGTCGATGATCACAGGTGAACCGCTTCCCGTTTTGAAGAAACCGGGCTCTCATGCTGTCGGCGGGACGCTGAACAAGAACGCAGCTCTCAAGATGCGCGCAACGCGTGTGGGAAGAGAGACGTTTCTCGCGCAGATAATCGATCTTGTAGATAAAGCACAGGGATCCAGACCGCAGATTCAGAGGCTCGCGGACAGAGTCGTGAGCGTCTTCATACCCGTCGTCCTCTCTATCGCTTTTCTCTCATTCATCGCCTGGTATTTCTTTGGCAGCTCTTATATCCCTGAGGGAAGGGCGCTGATATTCTCCCTCTCCTCCATGATATCGGTTCTGGTGGTTGCATGCCCCTGCGCTCTGGGTCTTGCCACGCCAACAGCTGTGACCGTAGGCATAGGCAGAGGTGCGGAGCTCGGCATACTGATCAAAAGCGGTGAAGCCCTGGAGGTATCAGACAGACTCACAACTGTGATATTCGATAAGACAGGCACCCTGACGGTTGGAAGGCCTGAGGTGGTCGAGATCGTCACCGAGGGAGATGCGAAATTTCTGCTTAGAATGGCCGCCAGCGTTGAGAACAAATCTGAGCATCCCCTCGGCGAGGCGATCGTTAGAAAGGCGAGGTCAGATGGAATTGATATACCTGAGGCCAGGGACTTCTATGCATTTCCAGGCATGGGTGTTGTCGGATATGCGGATGGCATCGAGGTGGCCATCGGGAACCGTTCTTTTATATCAGAACGCAACGTTGGCATACCAGAATCTCTATCCTCTAAGGCGTTGGATCTCGAGAAGGCGGGAAGAACGGTCCTGTTCATATCAATAGGAGGGTCAGTGGAAGGTATCATCGCCATCTCCGATGCAATCAAGGACTCCGCTCCGCTCGCCGTACAGAAGCTGAGGAGCTTAGGGCTGGATGTTGTTATGATCACCGGCGACAACGATCGATCCGCGAGATCTGTGGCCGAGCGGATCGGAATCGATGAGGTCTATGCCGAGGTTCTCCCCGATGAGAAGGCAGCCGAGGTCAGGAAGCTCCAGAATGCCGGCCGGATAGTTGCATTCGTTGGCGATGGCATAAATGATGCTCCTGCTCTCGCACAGGCAGACCTGGGAATAGCAATCGGCTCCGGGACCGATGTCGCAATAGAGGCCGGAGAGATCGTTCTGATAAGAGATGATCTCATGGATGTCGTTAGGGGCATACTTCTCAGCAGGAAGGTCATGTCGAGGATAAAGCAAAACATATTCTGGGCTTTCGCGTACAACACCGCTCTGATACCAGTCGCTGCAGGTGCCCTTTACCCTGGCTTTGGCATAACATTCCGGCCGGAGCTCGCGGGCCTGGCCATGGCGCTATCATCGGTAACTGTTGTATCATTATCGCTTATGCTCAAAAGGTATATACCAGAGATGTGAAAATATTGAAGGTGTTGATGCATCTGGTGGAGCACACAAATGCCTAAAGCGTCGAAGCACAAAAATCAATGTGCAAAATCGATGTACAAGCTCCACAGGTGCTGGAGGTAATATGGCCATAGATCCTGTCTGCAAGATGGAAGTCGATGAGAGGACAGCCAAGTTCGTTAGCGAGTACATGGGGAAGAAGTACTATTTCTGCGCTCCAGGATGCAAAAAGGCATTCGATAAGGATCCTAAGAAGTATCTGAGCTGAAGAAGAGCTCTTCGAGAGGCTCTTCGACGATCTGTTGTTTTCGC
>CAZMZV010000028.1:11291-22994 GCA_964570975.1 uncultured Methanotrichaceae archaeon
ATCTGAGCTGAAGAAGAGCTCTTCGAGAGGCTCTTCGACGATCTGTTGTTTTCGCATACCGAAAACCCCTTCCCCCACAACAATCTCAGCTGTTGCATCTGAGAAAAGACATCTCTTCGGCGAGAAAGTCAGTTGCTTAAAAGTAGATGCTCGAGAAGGTGCTGCAATTGGAGAATTACGATGTAATCGTGGTTGGCTCTGGTGCGGGGCTCATCGTAGCTCAGAGAGCGGTTCGTGAGGGCTTGCGTGTAGCCCTTGTAGACCACGGCCCTCTAGGCGGAACATGCCTCAACACTGGATGCATACCATCAAAGATGTTGATCTACGCCGCGGATGTAGTGAGAATCATAGAAGACGGCGTAAAGGTCGGCATAAAGGCACACGTGGACTCGATAGATTTCGAGTTCATAATGAAGAGGATGAGGAGTATCGTAGATGGAGAGAGAAGCGAGATGGAGAAAGCGCTTGAGGAGGAGGATCTGCTTCGCTGGTATCGAGGCACCGGCGAGTTCGTCGAGGATCATGCGATCGCGGTCGGGGATGAGGTAATAAAAGCCCCGTGGATAGTGATAGCATCCGGTGCGAGGGCTCTTGTGCCTCCTGTAGCAGGTCTCAACGATGCTGGCTATCTCGATAACGTCTCCGTCTTCTCGCTAAAGAAGATACCAGAGAGCTTGATCATCCTCGGGGGAGGGTATATCGCGTGCGAGTTTGGCCACTTCTTCTCCGCAATGGGCTCTGATGTAACAATCATCGGGCGCAACCCCAGGCTCCTGAAATCAGAGGATCACGAGATATCGGAGATGGCACTGAAGAGGATGTCCCAGCATATGCGGATCCACACGAACATGGAGGCCATACGTGTGGATCTCGAGAATGGGATGAAGGTGGTAACGGCGCTCGAAAGGAGCTCGGGGGAGACCAAGAGATTTGAGGCTGAGGAGATACTTCTGGCAGCAGGTCGGAGGCCCAACTCGGACTTGCTCAAGCCGGAGAGAAGCGGGGTTGAGCTCGATAAATCCGGCTGGGTAAAGGTGAACGAATATTTGGAGACCACCGCGCCTGGTATCTGGGCACTTGGCGATGCGATCGGGAAGCATATGTTCAGACATACCGCTAACTATGAGGCAGCGATCGTCGCACACAATCTCATCAGCTCCGTAAAAAATCGTGGCGAGAGGATCGAGGTCGATTATCATGCTGTGCCGCACGCTATATTCACATATCCGCAGATTGCCGGTGTCGGCATGACCGAGGAGGAGGCGCGGGCCAATGGCTATGAGCTCCTGGTTGGAAGGGCGTATTACAAGCAGACTGCAAAAGGATACGCCATGGACGAGGAGGGAATGGCAAAGGCGATAGTCGATGCGAAGGCCGGAAGAATACTGGGATTCCATGTCATCGGATCTTCTGCTCCAGAGCTCGTGCAGCAGGTAACGTATCTCATGAACGCTGAAAATCAGGATATGATGCCGATGGCCAGATCACAGGTCATACATCCGGCGATCAGCGAGGTAGTTGTAAGAGCATTCGGAAATCTCAGCGGTTGAATTATATCAACCAGACAAATACAACTATTAAAGCGAGAGAACGTAGCAGAAAGATAGTAAACATCTTAACAATAGAAACTAAGCGTATCTCAAATCTAGGCCTTTGAGTTTTTACTTTGAGTTTTACCTCGACAAAAGACGACCATCAACCAAATGGAGTTTAATCTAAAAAATAGTGTGGATGGGCGGTATTTAATCGAAGTCCTCGCCCATTCCGCTAGGCTCCTTCTCCTTCTCCTTGCCGGCGCCGGTCGACTTGGAGGCGATCACATCATCTATTCTCAGAATCATCACTGCAGCCTCTGCGGCTGAGCTGATGGCCTGGGTCTTTACTCTGAGCGGCTCCACAACACCGCGCTCGAGCATGTCCACTGCCTCGCCGGTATCCATGTCGAGACCGTCTGCCTTCATGCCCTTCTCGTGCTTGCTTCTCAGAGCCACGAGTGCGTCGATCTGATCGAAGCCACCGTTCTCGGCCAAGGTCTTCGGGATGATCTCCATCGCCTCAGCGAAGGCCTCGATGGCGAGCTGCTCCCTTCCGCCGACGGTAGCAGCATACTCTCTCAGCCTGAGAGCGAGCTCGACCTCGGGTGCTCCACCGCCAGGCACGAGCATGCCGTCCTCGACGACGACACCCACGACCCTGAGCGCATCCTCCATGGCCCTGTAGAGTTCATCGACCACATGCTCCGTGCCGCCACGCAGGATTATGGACACCGACTTCGGATTCTCGCACTCCTCGACGAATGTCATGTCATCGCCGGCGATCTTCCTCTCCTCGACCAGCCCTGCCTTGCCTAGATCGTTCGGGGTGAGCTCGTGCAGGCTTGTCACAATCCTGGCGCCGGTCGCACGGGCGAGCTTCTCCATATCGCTCTTCTTCACCCTGCGGAGGGTGTAGATGCCGGCCTTGGCCAGGAAGTGCTGCGCCAGATCGTCGATGCCCTTCTGGCAGAACACGACATTTGCTCCGGTCGAGACGATCTTGTTGACCATATCCTTGAGCATCGCCTCCTCCTGATCCAGGAAGGCCTGGAGCTGATCTGGCGAGGTGATCTCTATCTTCGCATCGACCTCTGTCTTCTCTATCTCGATCGGGGCATTGAGCAGCGCGATCTTCGCATCCTTTACCTTCTTGGGCATGTTCGGATGCAGCCGCTCTTTATCTATCACCATGCCGTGGATCAGCTGGGAATCAGTTATGCTCCCGCCCACCTTCTTCTCCACGGTGATGTTATCGATATCCACAGAGCCATCCTCGTCTACAATCGCCTTTACAGCCTTGACGGCAAGCTCTGCCAACTCGCCTCTTGCGTTGCCGCTGCCCTTTCCTGTCATCGCTGTAATCGCTATCTTCTTCAGAAGCTCCTCGTCATCTGGAGATACCTTCACCGCAATATCCTTAAGTATCTCGATAGCCTTTGTGGCCGCATCTCTGTAGCCGGTGGCTATGACAGTCGGGTGGATCTCCTGCTCTAGAAGTAGCTCAGCCTGCTTCAGAAGCTCGCCAGCTAGGACCACTGCTGTCGTGGTTCCGTCTCCTACCTCCTCATCCTGAGTCTTGGCGATCTCCACCATCATCTTGGCTGCCGGATGCTCTATATCCATCTCCTTTAGTATTGTGACACCGTCATTGGTGATGACAACATCCCCAAGAGTATCGACGAGCATCTTGTCCATGCCCTTGGGTCCTAGCGTGGTTCTCACCGCGCTGGCTACAGCCTTGGCAGCCATAATGTTCGACCTCTGCGCTTCCCGGCCAGCAGTCCGCTGGCTCCCTTCCTTGAGTATGAGTACAGGTGTTCCACCTAGTCCAGCCATTCCGACACCTCTTCTTACACAGGGGATGTAAGTGTTTTGAAGTTCTATATAAACGTTTCTAAGATCGTGCCGTGTTGGATAATGCAAGATGATGTGGTCGATAGCTATCGATTCTTATCCAGGGTTGATGTGCAGCTTACGGCCTTACACCGGCCTGAAGACGGAGTCTGCGGCCTGAAATGGATCTCAAGCAGACATCTCTTCAGAGGCGAAATCCAGTCCGCTGGTGTGGCGGATCTTCTTCCCCACTCCTTTCCGTGGGATTCACGGCTCGGACATTATGCTGGGAAGCCTCTTGGTATCTATTTCGATCCTTATCACATCCCTGTCAGCCTCTAAGGAGGTGACGATCATATGGAAGATATATCGCTGTGTGCGCCTTCCCTCGGGGATTCTTATCTTGTGCTCTCTGAGCAGCTTGTTTATGCTGGCAGCATACAGCGCGGGTCCGCTCTGAAGGAATAGCAGGCCTGGGAGGTTCAGCGACTCATGCCCGAATGTTGGATACCTGGTATCCATCATCTCTTCGAGCATCGTGCGCGGTATCTCCACGGATCCGATATCGCTCGCAACGCTTATTCCCTTCTGATCAGCGCGAAGCGATCTGATGTGATATCTCAAGGCTCCTATGAGATAGCCTGTGCCCCTCCCCTGCTGGTCAGCTGGAACTATCGCCTCCAGCTTCTCCATGAAGGGCCTTATCAGGGGGCTTGTACCTGCAAAGAACGTGCCGGCAAGGTTGCTGACCTCTGTCTTGGCCTCACGCAGATCATCTTTGTTGATTATCAAAGTAACCATGCCACCTCCTTTCACCCTCCTGGGAGATATATTCACCGCCGATAGCATCGCCCAAACACAGCTTGAAATTGCAGACGCCACTTGTGGCGTGGCTACCATGCTATCATGATGAGTTCCGGAATGACGGATTCTGCGATATAGTTGCATGCCTATTAAGCGGTGCCTCTTGTCCAGTGGCATCTGGTAATGCTCATCGCTCGGATCGAGCCCGACCAAGTTTCTGTAATGCCAAGATATTTTACCGGCGAGAAGTTACTCTCAATCATGGGTCTGGAGCATCTGGAGAGATATCAGGAGATTATACCCGATTTTGAGAGCTTCTTGGAATCGATAAAGCGACCGCTACCTGTTACTGCGAGGATAAACACGCTTAAGATCTCTGTTCCAGAACTCCTCAATAGGTTAGATCGCGCAGGCATCCGGTACGAGCGGATGGGATGGTATCCGCTGGGGCTGAAGTTAGACTCCGAAAAGCCAGGAAGACATATGGAGTTCCACATGGGCCTCATTCATATACAGGAGGAGATATCCATGCTTCCGCCGCTGGTTCTAGATCCCAAGCCTGGCGAGCGTGTCTTGGACCTATGCGCGGCTCCTGGCGGGAAGACCGCTCAGATCAGCATGCAGATGTCGAACAGAGGCATGGTGGTTGCAAACGATAGCTCCACCACACGTATAGTTCCGCTCAGAGCCAATCTCGAGAGGCTTGGAGTTATCAATGCCGTGGTTACATCATATGATGGCAGGTGCTTTCCACATTATGAGTTCGACAGGGTGCTGGTGGATGCACCATGCACAAGCGAGGGTACTGCTAGAAAATATCCTGCGGTGCTCGACAGATGCTCCCAAAAAAGGAGTCTAGATCTGCAGCGATTACAGATCTCTCTCCTTCGCAGGGCTGCACAGCTCACAAAGCCTGGTGGCGTTATAGTCTATTCGACATGCACTTTCGCGCCCGAAGAGAACGAGGAGGTCGTGGCCAACGTGCTAGATCTTGTGAATGTTGAGGATTTCGCGCTTCCAGGCCTCAAAGCCAGCCCGGGGCTGGCCTCATGGCATGAGAAAGAGTATGGAGATGATCTCAGAAGATGCAGAAGATTCTATCCGCATCAGAACGATACAGGGGGATTCTTTGTTGCAAAGCTACGCCGAAAACTATCATCTGATTGATAGAGGCTCAGTGATCTCGATGTGGAGAGAGCGATTTGATATTCCAGAAGAGATCTTTGACGGATACAGCTTCTTCAGGCGCGGAAGGATGATCTGGGCGTTCAGTCTTTCCGAGCTGCCGCCATTCAGATGCGAAAGCATCGGGATGAGGATTATATCGCTGCGCGAGAGCCCGTGGAAGCCGACGACCTATGCGCTCCAGCTATGGGGAATGTATGCGAGAAAGAATGTGGTAGATCTCGATGATGAGATGGCGAAACGCTTCTTCTCAGGCGATAGCATCGAGCTGAGAGCGCCTCTGGAGCGAGGATATGTGGTCGTCAAGCACATGGGCGCTGTGATAGGCTGTGGCCTATACACCCCTGGAAGATTGATCTCGCAGCTGCCCAAGGAGCGCAGGATTCTTGAGAACGATGTTGTTACAGAGAGAGACGATGAATGAAGTGCTAGAAGCAACGCATCGGGATATAAAAGCCCGCCCACCTGATCAAACCTCTATAAAAGATGAGGAATTAGAGCTGATAGAACGTCTTAAAGAGGGGGCGCGCTGGCTTGATCGCGATCTTATGAGAAGGCTCTGGCAGAGTCCGATGAGATTGTTCGCGCTCTCCCGTCGTATTCAGGAAGAATGTTGTGGCAGGCAAGTCTCCTACGTGATAAATAGGAACATCAACTTCACGAATATATGCATTGGAAGCTGCAAGTTTTGTGCTTTTAAAAATAAGAATGGATATATTTTAACACATGATGAGCTCCTCCAGAAGGCTGAAGAGGCGGAGCGGCTGGGGGCGACCGAGCTCTGCCTCCAAGGTGGTCTCGCGCCCAACCTGGGCATCGAGGACTATTGTGAGATGCTTGAGCTGTTGAAGTCGAACTTTCCCTCAATGCATCTCCATGCATATTCTCCTATGGAGGTGCTGCATATTTCAAGAGCTTCGGCTGCTGATGTAAGGGATACGCTCCGCGAGCTCAAGGCCGCTGGACTTGATTCGATGCCGGGCACAGCTGCGGAAATACTGGTGGATTCGGTGCGGTGGCAGATATGTCCTGAGAAGCTCAGCACAGCGGAATGGTCGTTCGTCGTGAAAGCTGCGCACAGGATGGGCATACCTACAACATCAACGATGCTCTACGGACATCTCGAGCGATTTGAGGACAGACTGAGCCATCTCGAGGTGATAAGATCTATACAGAGAGAGACCGGAGGTTTCACAGAGTTCGTTCTCCTTCCGTTTGTCCCTGGAAATACGGAGCTTGGCAAGATATCTTCCACCCCGGATATCCTGGAGAACATGAAGATGCACGCACTTGCCAGGGTGGCTTTATATCCATACATCAAGAACATCCAGGCCAGCTGGGTGAAGCTGGGCAGGGAGGTCGCCGGTGCGACCATCGAATGGGGGGTCAACGACCTCGGCGGAACGCTGATGGAGGAGAACATATCGAGATGCGCTGGCTCCGCGGAGGGACAGTATATGCCGCCGGAGGAGTTTCAGAGGATCATAAAGAAACATGGAAGGGTGCCGGTGCAGAGGGACACACTGTACCGAAAGATTGCTTGAAATCACATGCATAGGTTTTCGAAAACCTTCATGACCCACGATCACATGGTTCCTGGTTCGGAGGCATTTTCGTACCGAACCTTGCATACGTCGCTTATAGTGAGGGCGGCAAAGACTCCGGTCTTCAGGCCGGAGGAGGTAGTCACAGGAAAAGAGCGACCGAAGTGGAGAGCGGACGTGTCCGAATAATGATTGAGTGTTTCTCTCATGCAGAAGCGCTAAAGGTCCAAATTTCGGTGGCGTGCTCAGATTACTGAATAGCGCTAACCGGTGAACTGATAGCTCTTTTGCAGGAAATAAATCCCTTGCATTCGATTCTACAATTTTCAGTAGAGCGAGTACACGAACCCCTAAGCGCTTATCCGGACAGGTCCGTGGAGAGCATTCAAAAATTTGATACCTCTGTGAGAACCACAGAGGATTTTCGAGGGCCATTAGCTATCGATCGTCTCCATGGTCACAATTCTGTATGAGTATCTCAGCTTCATCTCCTCTCTTGGAGCTACCTTCAGGTTCCATTTCAGGAGCGTAGCTGTTATCTCTGACGGCTCGGGAGAGACATAGATGATCTTCGCCTCCATCGGAATGGTGTCTTTCACCTCGAGATCTACCTGCTTGTCGGTGTTGGACTTGACCTCAAGCTGGTAAGTCCAGTTCTCCGTAGTCACCTTAGCAGTTCCGTTTCCGAAAGAGACCATCTCTTCGGTGATGTTGTAGTCCATGAGCTTCTTTGACAGTTTCAGGTCAGCCGATGGCCCCAGGCTAAGGGAGGCGTTTGCACCTTTAGCTGTGTAGGGCATGCTCAAACTTGTCACATACTCTCCATCTCTGAATACCTGGGCATCGCCATCGGGCCAGGGGTGATCTGCGGTATTGTTGGCGCGAATCTCCTCGATTGCAGGCCCATCTGGATTAAAGTAGGCATCCCAGGTATGGATGCGCCAGGCAGGTGCCGTATCCTCGAAGAGCGGCAGGCCTATCTTCTTCCCATCTAAAAGATCCGTCCTGTTCTTCAGAACGAAGACGTAGAGCGTCTCCAGCTCGCCCGTTTCGGCTCCTCTGATATAAAAGCTCATATCATAAGCGGCTTCTGCTGCCTTTGCTGCTTCCATAGGCGCCGCCATCAATTGCGGCATCTCCTTATGGGGCATGGCAACAAGCTTAACCTGTACATCCTTCAGGTCCTCTTTGAGGTCGGTGTTTATTATGGCATTCGCGGTCAGAAACATAGAATCATTGAGAAGATGTATGTAATAATTCGGAACCCAGCGACCACCGTTCCTAACGATATAACTCAGCAGGAAGTTCTGTCTTGCAGTGGACATCACATTCATGGTGTATATTGGCATCCGATCGTAAACTATCCGTTCGAGTGTGGAGTTGGTGATCAGGAACAAGACCGAATTCATCTCGGCATTATCCGGCAGATCCACAACGAATTTGTGGGTGCCCTCTGTTACATCCATGCTGCCAGTCCGCTTCACGAAGACCAGGCCGTCCTGGTATATCGTCACAGAGTCAACAGGCAGGCTTATCGCCGTAGTGGCGACGACATCTCCTCTATCATCTCCCAATGCGGAGAACGCGACTGCAAAAAGGAATACAGTCAAAAGCATCCATGATCTCATCTTTGATCCCCTGTTTATTGTTAGCTTCCTGCTAATATAAACTTCCCTTAAAAGAAGGAAATCTTGTTAACATCGCATGAGGAATAATCCACTGATCTTGTCGATTCTCAAGCGGAATCACCAAATGATCGAATGCCACCGATCTTCACTAGTTGGAGGACACGATCTAACTCTCCGGACACTGGGCAGGAGGAGTTCATGGCCAGAGGGTGTGGTCCTTGCCTCCTCAACGATCACAATAGAGATCAAACCTCCGCTGTCAAGCTCCGGCTCTCGGACGTGTCCGAATAAAGGATTAAGTGTTTCTCACAGGCAGAAGCGGTAAGGGTCCAAGTTTCTGGCCTCAGCGCTTATCCGGACAGATTCTCCGACGGAATGCTTATATCTATTAGCATCGATCTCCAAAATCCTTGGTAAATGGTGTTCATATTGGTGTTCATATGTTTCTGGATTTCATGAGCGAGGTCGAGGGTATACTCAAGGAGGGTCTCGATCGTTGTGGTTGGAGCCTTCCTGCAAACAGCAATCTGCAGCTTGATATAAGCCCGCATGCCGATCTGTCGACAACGATAGCCTTCAAGCTATCATCTATGTTGAAGAAGAATCCGAAAGAGGTCGCAGCTGAGGTATACAATTCTATGGGAGCTCCATCCTGCTGGGTCGACCGCGCGGAGCTCGTGGGCCCTTACATAAATTTCTACATGAGCAGGAGATTTCTGGATGATGTGGTGGTCAAAAGCCAGGGGGAGGATGCCTGGAAGGGAAAACTGTCCGGCGAGGCCATTGTTGAGCACACCTCCGCGAATCCCGATGGCCCTCTCCATGTTGGTCACATAAGAAACTCCGTTATAGGGGATACCATCGTTCGCATATTGCGCAGAGCAGGCTATCATGTTGAGGCGCAGTATTACGTGAACGACATGGGAAGACAGACCGCAATGGTGGTCTGGGGGTGTGACCATCTCGCTCTCGATGGCTCCAAGCCAGACCATGCGATAGCGCGCGTATACATAGCAGCTCATAGGATCATGAACGAGAGGCCGGAGCTAGCCGCAGAGGTAGATGAACTGATGCGGCGTTACGAGGCACTGGACAAAGAGGTTGTGGAGAAGTTCCAGCGCGCTGCGAGATATGCGATATCGGGCATAGAGGCCACGCTTCACAGAATGAACATCTATCATGATTCCTACAAATGGGAATCGGAGTTTGTGTGGAACGGCTCTGTGGACGAGATACTCGCCATGCTGGAGAAGACCGGCCGAACGGAGTGGAAGGACGGTGCCTTACAGCTCAATCTCAGCGAAGAGGGTTTCGAGAAGAACATGATACTAAGGAGAGCGGATGGCACAACACTCTACACAACTAGAGACCTTGCGTATCACAAATGGAAGGCCGAGAACTACGAGCGCGTTATTGAGGTTCTCGGAGCTGACCACAAGCTCGTATCCGCCCAGCTGCGCACAGCGCTCAGGCTTTTGGGGATAAAAGAGCCGGAGGTGGTTATATTTGAATTCGTATCGCTGCCCGATGGCTCGATGTCAACACGTCGCGGCAAGTTCATATCCGCAGATGAGCTCCTCGATGAGGTCGAGAAGCAGGCATATCAAGAGGTATCCAAAAGAAGGCCCGATATGAGCGAGGAATTCAAGAAGGAGGTCGCAAGCAAGGTAGCTGTTGGTGCAGTGAGATACGATGTTGTGAAGGTCTCTGCCGACAAAGCGACCACGTTCGACTGGAAGGCCGCGCTCGACTTCGAGAAGCTTTCAGCCCCGTTCATACAGTATTCGCATGCAAGGGCGTGCAGCATTCTCGCAAAGGCCGGCGACTTCGAGAGCTTCAACCCAGGGCTTCTCAGGGATGAGAACGAGATCGCCTTAATTAAGAAGATCGCCGAGTTCGATTTTGTCGTATACAGAGCCGCCAAAGAGCTCAAGCCGCATCAGCTCGCGACATATGCGCGGGAGCTCGCGGAGAGGTTCAACCAGTTCTACAGATACAATCCGGTGCTTGAGGCAAGGCCCGATGAGCTTAAAATGGCTCGCTTGGCCCTTGTGAGAGGAGCTAGGAATGCACTCAGGGCAACACTGGATACATTGGGCATACCGGCCCTTGAGAGCATGTGAGCATTCGATTCTAATGCGATATGCTCCACATGTTTTTAGTCGTGATCCGCTAGCTATCGAAGGGTATAACCCAGGCCGGATGCTGTAGCTTTTTGGGAATTCCAGAGGCAGAATCGAGCACTATACCAAAAACATAATTTTAAAATACTTGGTGTGTTTATACTTCTTTGGGCAATGAAGGGGACGACTTGCTGAAAGTAAGGTTTTGTGTGGTACCTCCAGCATTCTCCCCTAGAAAAGGTGAGATGTGCTATGAGAGTTGGAATCTTGATCGCATTGCTGGCAGTTCTTGGAATGGCATCTGTAGAGGCCCATCCGCTCTACTTTCCTTTAAGCGAACACACGATGACCAAGATGGTAAGCCCAGATGGCGTGCCGCAATCGAGAACATATACCTTCACGCAGAATGATGTAGAGGCGGTATCGTGGCTCAAGGTCTGGCGCGATCAGAGGGTGCACACCGTCGAGTGGAGATGGTATTCGCCGAATATGAGAGTATACAAAAGAAGCTTCGGGGTTATACCTGCCATAGATGGACCAGCCGGCATGTGGGGATCCTGCATATGGAGCGGCCTGAAGATAAAGGGAGAGGACGTGGCAAATCTCCCGGGAACATGGAAGGTGGATGTGATCGTTGATTTCAGAAAGGTTCTGACGGAATACTTCACGATTGATGGAAATCAGGCGCCGTGCTGTTGCTGACGGCAAGATCTAATTACCTGATGAACCTCCTTACGATCCATGGAGTACACGTTCAAGAGGGGTTACACGCCTGATATGAATAGGATAGAGGAGATACTGAAGGATGTCTTCGCCGCTGAGATCTGCAAGGAGGACGACAAGATATCACTGAGCTACGGTGCGCTGAAGGTCTGCAAGGTCTGGATCGATGGCAAGAAGCTGAATGTCGTTACAGAGTCTCTGCCTGGTGTCACTGATGATGTGGTTATGGACACAAACAGGAGGTTCAGGATATTTCTGGAGAGGGCAACAGGTTACACAGCAAAGCAACGTGTACAGATGGCAAAGAAAGAGGTTCAAGGCGAATGAT
>CAZMZV010000029.1:0-22604 GCA_964570975.1 uncultured Methanotrichaceae archaeon
CCAATGAGAGTCAGCGCGGAGAAGTTCGAGGCATTGATAAAAGATCTGAAGGACGATAGTTCAGAAGTCCGGGCGAGGGCTGCAGAGGCCCTCGGGAAGGTCGGAGATCCGAGAGCGGTTGAGCCTTTGATATCTGCGCTTCTGGATATCAATGAAAACGTAAGGGCAGAAGCAGCAGAGGCCCTCGGGAAGATCAGAGACTCGAGAGCTGTAGATCCATTGAGTAATGCCCTGCAGGATGCGAATGAGCTTGTCAGATGGAATGCCGCCTGGGCCCTTGGCAACATAAGAGACCGCAGAGCTGTCGGGCCCCTTATCGCTGTTCTGCAGGACAAGAGCTCGTATGTGAGGCTCAATGCAGCATGCGCGCTCGGTGTGCTAGGCGACCGAGCTGCTGTTGAGCCGCTCCTGAGCTTGCTCAAAGATGAGAGCTGGAAGGTGAGGTACCAGGCCACAAGAGCGCTGGGCATGATCGGCGACTCGAAGATCTTAAAATATCTGGAGGATATGAGCGATGAGAGCCCCATCGTCCAGAAGGCGGTACAAGAGGCGATAGAGGCGCTAAAGCAGCGCAAGTGACCATATCAAGACCAGCTAATCCCACGCCATCTCACTCCTACAAAAGTGTTATCCATTGGAACGCGTATTTGATAGCATGGGACAGTTTGTTATCACACCTGCAGCTGGAAAAAGACTCATCGCCAAGGCTCTGGCCGTTCATCCAGCGGTTAGAGATGCTATGAGAACCGGAACGGTCGTTGTCGTCGCCGGAACAACTAACGGATATGTCGCCGAGGAGCTGCTGGAGGCCATTGGTCAAAGAGACGGCTTCTCGAGGAGGAGATTCTTCAGGGGGATCACCCTTCCTCCCTGGCTGGAGACCACAGAAACAGGCCGTCTACCAGATGAAAGAGATTTTCCAGGCGATGTCGTCATTACCCAAGAGCGCTGGAGAAAGGGCTTGACGTTATTCGATGTGGTCGAAGACCTCTCCGAGGGAGATATCATACTGAAAGGTGCAAATGCATTGAATCTAGCACGAAAGCAGGCAGCGGTTCTGGTCGGCCACCCGAACGGTGGAACGATTATAGCTGCCCTCCAGGCAGCTGCCGGACGGAGAGTGAGATTGATGCTGCCAGTTGGCCTGGAGAAGCGCGTGGATGCGGATCTCATGGATCTAGCACGACGATCGAACTCTCCCGGATCCAAGGGTCTCCGACTACTTCCGGTCCCAGGCGAGATCGTAACAGAGATAGATGCTATACGCATGCTTACTGGTGCAGATGCAGAGCTGCTTGCGGGTGGAGGTGTATGCGGTGCAGAGGGCTGCATATGGCTTTCCGTTCATGGAGATTGCGAGGAGGCCGCTGAGAGGCTGATAAAATCGATAGCTTCTGAGCCGAATTTCATGGAATCAGCTGGGGCGCAGGGGTAGCGAAGGGGCGCGCCTCGCTCGAAAACTATCGCCCGGGCGTTTGGTATGAAAATGTTTCAGGACTGTTTTCATCCACGTGGATGACCTTCGGTCATGAGCGATTTCAGTACAATGCCCAAAACATCGCTTATCGGGCTCGATTCGAGCGATGAGCATTAGATGCTCTTGGAGAGGGGTCTTTCCTGTAACGTGTTGCCATGAATAACGGACCTCTTCCGGCTAAGCGCTGAGGCCAGTTTGTTACGCTTCTGCATCTCAGAAACTCTTAATCCTTATTCGGACACATCCTGAATAACCCTGAGAATCAACCCGAGACAATATGGTGGCGCTTTGACATCAGAAAGAATCGACCGCATTCTTCTGAGTGAGTTGAGATGGTGACAACTCATCTGCGGTAGACTACTTCGACGTCGTCAGCTTCTGAAATGTTGCCTCTGAGAGCTCTGCCAGAAGCCTCGCTGCTGGCTGAGAGGCCTCAAGAGCTGCAGCTCCTCTGTGTCCGCCGCCGCTTCCGCCATGCAGGCTTGCAACGCTCTTCATTATCTCCGAGAGGTCCAAGCCTGCCTGAAGTGCTCTGAAGTTAGCTCTCCCACTTACTCTAGAGATGTCTGCGTGCCTGCTGGCCGCGAATGCTACATCTGCCCCGATATCGATGAGCGCCATAGCAGAGGAACTCTCGAAGGCATTTATCTCGGTGCATGCTACGATCCAGTCTCCCTGCCATGAGATCTTGGCTCGACTTGCAGCTTTGAGCATCGCCACCCGCTGGGAGAAGTCGACGGGAGACTGAGAGAGTATCTCTATAACCTCGCCGTAAGTCACATCTCCAGCCTCCAAGATCTCGTATACAGACCTGAACGAGTCGTTGGTGGCATGCCTGAACCTCCCAGTGTCTGATACTATGCCCGCGAGGAGCGCAACCGCAACCTCTCTGGGTATGGCGAACCTCTCCTTCTCGGTGCCTTTTATTATGTCCCAAACAATCTGGGATGTCGAGTCGACCTCACGCTGAATATAAAACTCGGCATCTTGTAAAAGCTCCGAATCCAGGTGATGGTCTATAACTCCGTACCTGTTTAGCTTCACGCATCCTATCTGGCGGCTTACAGCCGTATCAACAACGACCACAAGATCGTAAGAGCCGACATCCGGATCTGCGATTGTCTTTATCCCCAGCGATTCGGCGAGCTGCTTGGCTGCCCTGCTGAGATCCTCGACAACACCTATATCCCCATCGAAAAGCCAGCTAAGCGCAAAAGCGCTGCCAATCGCATCTGGATCCGCATTCGTATGGCAGAGGTATAATATCTTGCCATTACACAGATACCGGCCGAGATCGGCTTCAAGTATGCGCATATTCTACAGATCTTCTCCTAGATGTGGATTTCTTGTAACGGAAGGTGTGGAGCTATTGTGCAGCAAATAGAAATCTTTTTCCCAGACATAGTCGAAGGGTTATCCATGCGAGTACTCATAACCGGCGGCGGTGAGGTCGGCTACCGCCTGGCTGAGGTCATGATGGCCGATCATGATGTAACCGTTATCGAGAAGGACATCATGGCATTAAGTCGCTTTGAGGGCATGGATGTCAAGTCCCGTTTGGGGAATGCCGCGAATGCCAAGCTCTTAGAAGATGTCAATGTAAAGGATATGGATGTGGTCCTAGCGGTTACCGGCAACGATGAAATAAATATAATTACCTGTATAATCGCGAGCAGGATGGGTGTCAAGCATACAATCGCACGGGTGAGAAACCCGGATTACATCGACCTTCCGGTAAAGCCTCTGAAGGATATCGGAATAGAGTACATGATCTGCCCGGAGCTTGTGATGGTCGAGGATCTAGCCAGCACGCTCTACTTCCCAGCAGTCCTGATGAAGAGAAGGCTTGCAGGAGGAAGGCTAGAGCTGATAGAGCTCAAGGTAAATGAGAATATGCCCCTTATTGGGCCAATCAAGGATATCAGCCTTCCTAAGGGCTCGAAGATCGTTGCAGTAAAAAGCAATAGCAGAGTGAGGCTCGCTGAACCGAATCTCTCCATAAAGCCGAATGATCACGTCTCTATGCTGATAGACCCAGCTTCCATCACAGATTTGAGGAAGAGCCTGCATGAGGAGGCAAAGGATGAGAAAGTTGTCATAGTTGGCGGAGGGCTCGTCGGTTTCTATCTCGCTAAAAAGCTGGAGGATATGGGGGTGGATCTCAAGCTGATCGAGATCGACAATCAGAGATGCAAGGAGATCTCAACATATCTATCAGATACCATGATCCTCAACGGCGATGGGACTGACATATCCTTTTTGGCAGAGGAGGATGTGGGGGATGCAGATGTCGTTTTCGCGGTTACGGGTATCGACGAGAAGAATCTGCTGAGCTCGCTTCTCTCCAAACAGCTCGGCGCGAAAAAGATCATCTCGAGGGTGAACAGAGGTTATTACATAAAGCTCTTTGAGCGCGTTGGCATCGACCGAGCCGTCAGCCCCGGGCAGGTCACCGTCGACGCGGTGCTGTGGCTGGTGGTAGGGAGCGAGGAGATGGTCACGATAAGCGATGATGGCACTACGCTCATGGAGTTCACAGTTAAAAATGACTCGAAGCTCGCCGGCAGGCATCTCGTTAAATATATGCCGCCCGGAGCTATCGCCGGAATGGTTCTGAGGAGAGGTTTCCCGATAGTTCCCGAGGAGCACATGCTGCTGGAAGAAGGCGATCGCGTGTTCGTTGTTGCCAACCCATCATCGATATCGAAGGTGAAGAAGCTGTTCATCTAAAGTAGTCTATGCAGGAGATATACTCGAAGTTAGAATGCGGATTTCCGAGATCTTTTGCATCGCAACCCATATCCTCTAGAGTCCCCTGGAGAAAGGGCCTCTCCGCACCAGCAATAATATGTCTCATCGATTTTGTGTTCTTCTCGGACAAGTCCGGCGAGACACCATAGTCTATATATCTCATGAGATCCATCTTCAATGGCGGTGTCCTATCATCCCGGCCATCCAGCTGGATCATTAAATCGTCCCTGTGATCCCCGAATGGCCAAAGTGATAGTGCCAACGTGCTGGATCAGCAGATTGGTCAGGCATCGGATGCTTGACTATGATACATCAGACACTATGAAATTAGTTCCAAGGTGGTGACCAACCATGGCAGAAGATGATGTGGTATTCGTCGGCAATAAACCAGTGATGAACTATGTACTGGCTGTAGTGACCCAGTTCAACAGCGGTGCGAAGGAAGTCAGGATAATGGCAAGAGGGCGTGCGATCTCCAGAGCTGTCGATGTCGCTGAGGTCTCACGCAGCAGGTTCCTGGGCGATGTTGTGGTAAAGGACATAAAGATATCGACCGAGACGTTGAACACTGACAGAGGGGAGACTAACGTCTCTGCGATAGAGATCGTCCTTGGAAAGTGATGCCTTCCGCGAAATGGAGCCTCTTCCGCGCATTGGTGTCATATCCTCGGGGCGCGGAGAGAATCTCAGGTATATAATAAAGGCCACAGAGTCTGGCTACCTGAGGGCAAGGGTAGTCATTGTTCTGACCAACCAGCCGGACGCTGGAGCTCTCAGAATTGCTGCGGAGTTTGGCGTTCCGGCTGAGTTCGTCGACCCAGCAGGCCTCTCGAGAGAGGAGTACGATAGATTGCTTATGGAGAGGCTCGATCGGGCCAGGGTCGACCTGGTGGTTTTGACGGGCTACATGCGCATCCTCTCCCCCGAGTTTGTCAGGCATTACAGGAACAGGATCCTGAACATACATCCGGCTCTTCTCCCATCCTTCAAAGGTGTGGATGCATTCCAACAGGCTCTTGATTACGGTGTGAAATGGACCGGCACCACGATACATATCGTCGATGAAGAGGTCGATCACGGTCCTATAGTTTACCAGGTGCCCGTTCCGGTAAGAGAGGACGATACCCATGAGAGCCTAAAGGCAAGAATTCAGAGGGCCGAATACAGAGCTTATCCAAAGGCAATAAAGATGTTCCTCGAGGGTGGACCCAAGATAGATGGGAGAAGGGTCATATTCGAAAGGGCGCTAGAGCGCAGCCGTCGGGAAGGCGAACTCTCAGAACAATCCAAAACTTCCGTCTCTTCATCCGAAGATAACTCAGACAAAGGCAGCGGAGATATCCGGAATAAGGACTAAGTGGGCAATAAGGTACAGCATTTGGTCTTGAATTTCACATCTACCAGCCAGAAGTACGAAGAGATATAGATGCTGCAGAGCCACTGCTATATTAGCCTGAGCAAAAAGATCTCATACTATGACATGGAATACCGGCCGCAAACTCCGGTCTTAGGGCCTGTGAGGAGGCCACCTGGAGGCATTAGATGGATGTAATATGGGCGCCATGGCGCATCGATTATATATTGAGTGAGAAGGGAAGAGGATGCATATTCTGCGAGAAGCCGAAGGAGAAGAACGATCGCGAGAATCTTATACTGTACAGGGGCAAGAGTCATTTTATAATCTTGAATGCATTTCCCTACAACAACGGCCATATGATGGTTGTTCCATACCGGCACACATCGACGCTATCCGGCTGGAGCGGTGAGGAGCTCGCGGAGTTCATGGAGCTTGCGGACCTCGCTATACGTGTATTGCAGAAGAGCATGCGCCCGGATGGCTTCAATCTCGGAATCAATATGGGGGAGGTAGCAGGCGCCGGCATTGCAGAGCATATACACCTTCACATCGTCCCCAGATGGAAAGGCGATACGAACTTCATGCCTGTTCTCGCAGATACAAGGGTCATACCTGAGCACATAAGGGCCACTTACGACAAGCTTCTCTCCAACCTAAATATCGTGATTTCCTCCCGCCTTTAAAAAGGAGGGCTTCCTGTGCTGAATATCCAGAAATCCAATAGCAGAGGGCCAATTCATACGAATCAAAATTTGATAAGAAACGATAGCTAGCGGCTACATCGTCTTGAATTATTCAACACAACAGCTTCCTCCGCTCCGACTCCGTCGGAACATCCGACGAGCCTCGACTTTGTCGAGTCCCTTCGACCCTAAGCTCCCCAACCATCAGGCGAAGGAGAGAGAACAATGAAGCACATAATATCGTTTCTTCTTCATATGGCAAAGTGCCTATTGCTCACTGCTAATAGCTATGCTTCGGCGTTATCTGCCTAAAAAGCTTAGGTTCGACGAAGTCGAATGAAGTCGATGGCTTCATCGATCCGGTTAGCCGGCATCTCCACGGGCTCCCTTACTCTGAGAGTGTGATGTTCGTTAAGCGTTACGATCTCGATCGAGTTTTTAATCCGCAGGATACAAGAGGAACGTGCAGGCAGATTTCATGATTTTTGAAGCCACAGGTAACTGGATGCGGATTTCGCTTCTAGCCTCAAATGCAGTGTTTGCGGCCTTCATCCCCTCCCATCAGGGAGACGGGTCTTCTGCCGGATCTTCTAGATAGGCATCGACCACAATATCTCGATTATTCAAGAGAGCACTTATGCAGAGGTCCGCTTTGCCCGATCTGTCGAATAAGAAAGAGGCTGCTAAAGATCAAAAGCATTGAGCTGCGAATTCTCAACCACAACCTCTTATCCTGGATAGAATCTCAACGAACCGCAGATATCCGCACAGGTGGATCATGGATCTGAGGACTCATGAGACACATCTCTGGATAGAGTCTCAACGAACTGCAGATATCCGCACACTGGCCTTCCGACAGGGATTATTCTAAGGGAGACTCTCTCTCCTTCGATCAAGAGCTCGCCAACAGATGGCGGAGACAGCCTGGGCTTTGTGGGGCTTCCGGGGCATACGAGCACCCTCTCTCCATCTCTCTCGAATATCGGCTTGTGAAAGTGCCCGAAGACGAGCATGTCTACATCCATCTCCCTCGCCATCATTGATACTCCTGGAGAATCAGGAGAATGTGCTGGCTTGTGTATCAAACCTATGCGTATTCCCTCCACCTCGAGTCTAAGACGGTCTGGCAGCGCCTTCGCCACATCCGGCATGTCCGAGTTTCCTGCAACTGCGTAAAGCTCTCCTAGCTCCTCAAGCTCTCTGTAAACATCGAGGCTTACAAGATCGCCAGCATGGCATATCATATCATACCCTGAGAACAAAGTCTTCAGCGTCTCAGGGATATGCTCGAGATGCGTATCTGAGATGAGAAGGACCCTCATTGAGATCTCTCCAATAGTATCTGTGATGGGAGAAGTCACGAATCTCGCTGATTTCCGTCCGCGGGCATGAAGACCGGAGTCTTCTCCGTCCTATTCGCACCTGCAAGATAAATTTTACATCTGTATGACGTTTTCAGCAGATCTCATACATGGAGCCTGCGCATTCCAGCCTCCACTATTCCCAGAAACTCTGCACCCACTGCTACAACGCTATTTGTGAATATCGAGGTGTTTATCTCGAATATCGGATATCTGTACTTTGTGAACTCGGATACCAGCCAGCTGGTCGTGCTCTTGTTGCCTTTAAATAGCTTCTCGTAATCCCGCTTTACTGGGATGAATACGACGTCTTCGAGCCTGTCCATCTCCCTGACGAGGGATATGAGCTTGGATTCCCTGTTAGCGGTGATCGGCATCACATCAGCTCCGTTTTTGAAGGCATTCCTCGCCCCCTCTAGAGCCTCATAGGTATTTCCGCTGCCCGTTATCGGTATGTAGACATCGCCTATTTGGAAGCTCGGCGTATTGAAATCTCTCTCCCAGTAGCTGATCTTGTTCAGATGTGTAAAGCGCATCTCGAATGCCCTTGCGACAAGCCCGGATCTACCAACGCCGCCAATGACATATCGACCGGATCTCGGAAACAGCCTGTTGAACCAGCGTTCGAGCTGCTCGCGATCCATATCTGCTATCAGCCTTCCGTTCTCCTCGAAGTCCAGTATCGCAGAGCAGTACTCCGGACATCTTTCATCTGTGGAGCCTTCCAACCTAGCCTGTATGTCCTTGAAGAGGGCGTTCAGAAAAGCTAGAACCTCGAGCTCGAACTCGGTGCCAAGTGGCGAAAGGCGTGAGCGACGCTCCTTGTCCGTGCTGTATTTGGTCCGCCCCTCGATCACGAGCACCGTGCCGTTCTCGTAATCCTCAACCAGCTTGTATGCTGTTCCGTTTCTGTTTGCCGTGATCAGCTTGATCTCGCCCCTCTGACCTATTACGTCCTCTATGTATTTGTTGACTGAGGGCGTCTCACCGGAACCTGAGACTGCTATGCCAAGATTTCTCTTTCTGGGATTGAAATGCCTCTGCACAGGATCCTCCAGGGTGCATGGGAAGACGTTATCGAAATGGTTCTGGAGGAGCTGCAGGAAGCTGTATAGAGATAGAGCACTCCGGCCCGCGGCGAGCCCGTAAACGAACTTGTTCCTCTCCGTCTCGCTCAGGAAAGATGCGAGCGACTCGGAGAAGGCCGCGACCTCACCCATATCAAGGCGCAGTAGCTTCTCCACAAATCCACACTGGAGCAATGTGGCCTCACGAAATATCTCGAACAGGCTAGACATGGCAACATCTGCTACGAATATTATGAAGATAAGCTTTTCCTGTAGACCTTTTGAGATGGGGAAGATGGGCCTTTCCATAAGTAGCTCTGGTAACCAAGCGTATCACTTAAAACAGGTAGGGGGTAGACAGGGGGCATCAAATGCCGCTTGAAACAGATCGGCGCATGCAGAACGATGCACTGGTCTGTGCGATCTAGGCTAGTTATGCCCCCAGCCTTTCCCCCTTAGCTTATAACCTCGCCCAGCGCGCCCAAACGCCTCGCCAGCGCTATCTCCTGTGCGATCCTTCTCCCCGTCGAGAGGCCCTTCTCTATGAGGTCCGAATACGGAGAGCCGCTTATGAAGAGGTTCGTTCCCGCGACAATCCTGGCAGATATCTCGAAGACCTTGAAGTCCAGGTCATCCGTGACTATAGTCTCTAGACTGAAGGGGCCGATCATGCCGCCGAAGAGCTCTATCGATGTCTCTACAACCCTCTCTCCGAGATCGAAGACCTTCGGCAGGAGCGATTCCCTCAGGACCAATGGGAGGTTGCCCGTTACGACGAAGCTGGGGTAAATGCCAGCAGCTTCGAGCTCGTTCACCGACCCTATCCTGAAGATCTCGTCTGCATTCGACTCAACGCGCCTGTCTATACCGAGCATGTCTAGCGTGCCCTTTCGCAGGCGATATCCATTCTCTTTTATCGGCGAGTAGAAGAAGTGGATGTAATATCTGGTTCCGAGGATGAACTCCTGTATCGTGTATTTCTGCCCTGTCTGAATCTTGGCCTGGAACTCCTCCTTGTTCTTCGCTATGAAGAATCCCTTCCCGCCCTTAGCGCCATGGTACTTGACTATAACAGGCCGGTCGATATGCTCTGCACGCTCGAATCTCATGGGAACATTCACTCCTGCACGCAGGAGCCAGTCCCGCTCCATCTCTCTGTCGCTCTCCCATGCGAGACACCTGCGATTCCCGAAGGTCGGAACAGGCAGCGCCTCGAAGTTCTGGATGCCTAGATACTCCACCATAGAGCCGTGAGGTATTATTATGGCGTTCTCCTCGATCAGGCGATCGCTCTCCTCAAGCATGCCTTTGTAGCTATCCAAAGATAGAAACGCATCGGGCTTCGCGAGCGGGAACGCATCGTAAAACTTGGGTGGAGGACCTATGCATATCCCAAGCGTTCTGAAGCCCTCTTGCCTTGCTCCATGAAATATCTGAAGGCTGCTGTGAGAGCAGACTGTAGCTATTGTGATGTTCTTAAGATCGTATCCATCCAATATCTCCAAAATCTCCTCTTTTGGAATCATGACTATGACCTTTATCCCCTCGATTCGATCCTTTGAAACATGTAGGTTGGCGTTCCACTAAATAACCCCTTCGTTTGGAGGCGGGGACCTGTCCGAATAAGGATTAAGTGTTTCTGACATGCAGAAGCGGTGGTGGCGTACTCAGATTACTGAATAGCGCTAACCGGTGAATGATAGCTCTTTGGCAGGAAATAAATCCATTGCATTCGATTCGGTGATGATTTTCAGTAGAGCGAGTACACGACCGAAGCGGTAAAGGTTCAAATCTCTGCCCTCAGCGTTTATCCGGACAGGTCCGGAGGCGGGCCCGTACGAATAAGCATAAGTAGCTCACATAACAAATAGCCTCAGGGCTTATCTAGCAGATACTAAGATCTTATCCCGGAACGTCCGCTGAGATCTGGATACTGTTTTATACCTTGATTTTAAATGTGTCATAGAAAAATAAGATTTGCCACTGTGTGGTCTTAATGAAGCATATCTACCTCATACTCATCGTGCTTCTTCTGAGCGGGATCGCCTCCGCGCAGCTGGAGCCAGATCGGGAGCGTTTCGATATAGAGATTCACCCTGGAGAGGTTATACACAAGACTCTAACTCTTACGAATATCGGAGAGGAGCCGGTCTCAAAGATAAGAACCACCCCGATAGGAGGAGACGCTAAGGATATGATCATGATAGATATACCTAAGAAGGGGATCGATCCAGGCGACGACATAGACGTAGACATATTCTTCGTCGTCCCTCCGGAGACCAAGCCTGGCAAGTATACAGGGTTCCTGTACATCTTTGACGATACGGCACCACCTGAGCTTCCTATTGTCATAAGCTTCAATCTCGATGTTATTGAGAAGACCAGCTATAATGTCGGGCTCTACATAAACGACGCAAAGGAGGCATCTGGCGAGGTTACTCCCGATGAGCCAGCGAGGTTCGATCTGGAGGTAAGGAACACCGGCAAGTTCAGAGACGTGATAAAAATATACATCCCAGATGTCCCCGAAGGCTGGCACCCGAAGCTCTTTGATGGCAAGGAAGAGATCGATATACCCTATCTGGTATCGCTTCCATCAGGTTCGAGTCGTTTGCTGGAGCTCGAGGTCGATACGGATGAAAACGCGAGGAGCGGATCCATGAGAATCATAGCGGAATCGCAGGGGAATAGATCGAAGAACGCCAGCGTTAACGTCGAGCTCGACGTTGGAGTTGTTGTCAAGGGTTACGATATACGCATAAATGTTCCCAAGGTTGTGATCGTTAACAGGACTTACGAGGGAAGGGTAACGCTCTACCTGGAAAACAACGTGAAGGTATCGGTAGATATTCTGTCAGATCCATCTCTTCTCATCGTTCCATCCACGATGGTTCTGGATATCAATGGCAAGTACGGCTCTTCGAACTTCACAATCTTAGCGACCGAGCCATCTGGGTATGCAATTGTGTTCAAGATGGTCGATTCGAACGGCGTGCCGTTCCCACCGGAGGTTGCATACCTAGAGGCTGTGAAGCCAGCAGGTCTTGTCATACTAACATCAAAAGATCCAAGGTATACAGCTATAACATCGCTTCTCTTGATGAACAACACAACAGTGCCTGTGATTCAGGTTGAGGAGAGAATCAGCAAGGACGTGAAGGAAAAGCTTCTCCCATACAGAGATGTCATCATAGTCGGCGACACATCAGAGGTCGGTAGAAGCATCGAGTCTGAGCTTGCCGGCTACAACACGACAAGGATAGCCGGCTCGGATCTGGCCGAGACCTCATGGCTCTTCGCGGAGAAGCTATGGCAGAACTGCACAGCTGTGGTGGTCTCAGGACCGAGCGATATAGACGTCTTCAAGTCATATCAAATCGCAAAAAGCATCAACATACCTTTGGTTATATGCGGTGATGTGCTTAGTGATGCTGTGAGATCCTCGGTGGAGAAGATGATGGCACGAGGGCTATCGAAGGCGATCATAGGCAGTGGCGTTGGGGGTTCTGTGATCGAGTCGCTGAGAGGCATGGGTCTAGACACGGAGGTGTCGTGATGCGCGCGTTCCACATTCTCGTCCTTTTTGTTGTTCTAGTATCACAAGCGAGCGCCATGCTCGAAAGAGGAACGAAATCCGATCTCGATGAGATGATACTCGTTGGCGGATACGACTGGCATGCTGTTGTGGCTGCGACACCTCTTTCGACGTGGAGCGATAATAACAACACTATTGTAAAGCCCATGCTCATACTGCCAAGGGAGATAAAAGCGGGGAAGAGGATCGGCTGGGTGGAAGCTTCTGATCTGGATAGGTACGGTGCTGATAGCATCCTTCAGTCGATGAACTCCGCGAATATATCTGCTCTTATAATCCACGGCTCCGGCGAGGACGTCAAGAGTCTAGTTAAGTCGGCTCAGAAGCAGGGCCTCAAGGTTTACATGACCGTCTCCCTCGAGGCGGAAAGAGCGAATGAGAGCTGGAGCGTCACACCTCTTGTAGAGACAACCGACTCAACGCTAGCCGGGATGGTGCAAGATGCCTTCAGAGGCCTCGGGCTTTTGAGTAGCGTTCAGGAGGATAACGCCACAGAGATAGAGGGCATATCTCTAGACTCAAGTGGAAGGAAAGGAGAACTGCTCTGCCCCGTGAATCCAAACGTGAGAGAGGATCTGTACGCCAAGGTCGAGGAGATCATCGATGAGTACAAGGTAGATGGCATCGTACTTTACAGATTTGGATTCCAGGGGGAGGATTACTGCTTCTGCGATATATGCAAAGAGGAGTTCTATAAAGACACGGGACTGGATCTGACCAGGATAAAGTCGGGCGGCTACAACTATCAGAAGTGGCAATCGTGGAGGGGGCAGAAGGTGCTCGAGATGGCGCGAGAGGTCAGAAATATCACCGCCAATCTCGGGCCTGTGGATTTCGGCGTCGCAATAGATGGGCCATTTGATAAATCGAAGGGCTATAACTTAGGCGAGCTATCCAACATAACAGATTTCGTGGTCATCTCCTCAGTTCCCGTCCAGGACGTGGAGCTGGCAGCGAGGGTGACAGAGAAGCCGATCTACGTTAGGCTCAGCGATGATTATGTAGAGTACATCTTATCCACGCAGAATGTAGAGGGCGCGGTAAATTACATAGAGAAGCTCGTGGGATCCGGCGGTGACGGCATCGTCTTGGAGTACGATGTCGTGTACACACCCCTATGGGCAGAGCTGGAGCCTCCATCAAAGTCGGTGCAGTGGCTTATAAAAGAATTGGGCAAGAGAACTTTAGGCATCGGGGAGGTCTCTTGGAGGTGTGACGACACCATAAGATACAACAGCAGTGAAGAACTCGCGCTGACCTTGAGCAAGCGATGGCTGACATCTCGTGGCGTTGTCTTGGTAGGGGAGAACTACACGGCAGGCGTCCAGGGAGCCATAATGGCATCCTATCTGAACTGGCCGATCCTCTTCTTCGACTCCGGGATATCCAACGCCACGCTAGCAGAGATCGAGCGGCTTGGGTGTCGGGATGCGATCGTCGCAGAAACCGCGCCACCTTCTGTTTTGAGGAGGCTAGAGGAGATCAATATCACAGTTCACACGGCGAATTTGAATCTGCTACTGAATGAGATGGAGGCCCGCAACGAATCTATAAAGACCATCGTATTGACGAATACTCACGACATCTCGCTCTTGCCACCGAAGGCGGAGAGCAAGATAAAGCGCACATATGTCAAGGACGTTTTGGTCACGGTCGAGATCACGCCCGCGAGCATACCCTCTGAGGAGGCTGGCAAGGTTGTCCGGATGAACATAACCCTCAAGAACACCGGCTCGGAGAGCGTGAACAAGATAAATCTTGTTGACATGTTCGCCAACGGGCGTTATGTGAGGATGCCGATATCCTACAAGGGAAAGCTAGCGATAATAGATCCCATATCCAAAGAGGCATCCGATCCCGCAGGCGCTTTCTTCAACGGCTCAATACTCACATGGGATCTGGAGAGGCTCGAGCCTGATGAATCCGTATCCCTCACCCTGGAGGTCGTCGTCTTACATCCGCTGGACGCTGGCTGGGTGCAGCCTTTGGATAGAGGCATTGCCCTGCGATTCATGGGTTTGGAAGAGAACGTGACCGTAAAGAGTGAGAACGATGGACCCATAACAAAAATAACATATCCCGGGACCATGCCCATCGGAACTGCCATAGTGAGCTGGAATGTGACTGTGCCGCATACATACACAGCTCTCAATCTCTACAGCCCGCACGGGCTCAGGGGCTATGTGCGATTGAGCGGCGATTCTCAGGAGTACAGCGCTGCGCTTCCGATGCCTGAGCCGGGTCGCTGGATATTCAACATCGAGGTCGGCGGCGGCACCCAATACACGACCAAAAACATGACGATAGAGGTAAAGTCGACGTTACCGCCGAATAACATAACAGCATTCAGCCATATCAAGGTACCCAAGCTATCCATGGCATCCCTCCAGGTCGCAGCTGCAAAGCGCGCTTTGATCATGGATGTCGCCAAGGACCCACAGTACGTAGAGCCGTCCGAGGTAGAGGAGTGGCTCCAGAACAAGGTAGAGGAGATGGATCTGAAGCCTGAGTATCTCATAGTGGTAGGAGATCCTGGCTCTCTCCCATTCCCATCGACAGGCATAAAGCAGGAGTTTGAGGGTGAGCCGTTCTTATACGATATCTACAGGGATTACAGGATACAGATGGATGATGATAACTACACCGAGGTCGCTACAGGTAGGTTCGTAGGTCTGAGCGTTTATGATGTATCGCAGATGATAACCCGGACGCTCAACTACGATAGGCTCCAGGGCGCATGGAAGAACACATCGCTTGTCGTGGCCACGCCTGTGGAGTGGCCATGGAGCCCTGTGCCGCTGAGGATCAAGGAGTACTTGGCTGCAGCCGGTCTGAACTCAAGAGATCTCAGATGGGAGGAGGCTACATTCCAGCGGGTCTCGGCGATCATGAATAACGGAGTCGGCATCGTGCACTTCTCTCACCACGGCAGCGAGAGCGTCTGGGGGCTCTCAAGCTGGTCTATGACAGATGCGTTCCTGGATGAGACGCAGGTAAAGCAGTTTGTTCTCGCTCCACAGCTGACAACTAGCAACTCCTGTTTGAGTTCGCGGCTTAAGGGTTTCTCACTCAATATAAGCGGCACAGAGATGTACATACCCCTAAGGCTTGATGATTCTATAGCATTAGCGTTCGTGAGGGCCGGAGCTGTAGGCTATGTCGGATCCACGGCTCTTGTATGGATATACGTCTCCGAGGACTACGATAAGAGATTCTACCAGGCGCTTGTCTTTGAGAACGCGACGGTCGGCAAGGCGCTGAGCCAGGCGGATAACCTGTATCTCATGAAGATGAAGGGCGCGGAGAAGATATCCTTCGAGAAGATCGAGGAGCTTCTTCCGCCGTGGGAGTACTCGATGAAGGAGATGATGAACCAGACATCCAGCAGTTTCGTACTTATCGGAGATCCTGAGTTCAGACCGTATCTGCCAATCACGCCAGAGCTTCCATACAAGGTAAATGAGACACAGGGCAATAATACAGTGGAGGTATCTGTGGAGCCGGTGGAAGAAGCAGGAACCGACTGGCTCTACTGGCTGAGCGTTGACGCCACAGATGGAAGGGTACAACTCAACGCACCGCCAGCCATCATAATGGAGGTAAATCTTCCAAAAGATGCGGAGGAGATCGTTGTCAAAGAGGGATCACGGGTCGTATGGCATGAAGAGGACATCTCAGGAGATAGCAAGAAGGTGATGTGGCCCGTGCTCAATCCCAGAATCGGAGATAATAGAAGCTTCACAGTGGATTACAAGGTGGTACCTGAGATTGTGCAGCGCATAAACATCACAGCCGGCTGGAACGCGATCTCCATATACATAAAGCCGAAGGATCCAAGCATAGAGAGGTACTTAAAAGGCAAGCTTTACCGGGGAATATTCACGGTGAGCGATGATTCGTGGAGTTATACGCTGAAGGATTCGAGCACAACCAACATAACCACTTTTGAGCCTGGTACAGGCTACATAATCGACAGCGCTGGAGACTTCGATATAAAGATAACCGGCAAGCCTGTAGAGCGTCCTTATCGCCTAAAGCTCAGACCCGGCTGGAATCTCATAGGATTGCCGGTTAACGAATCTATGGCTCCTCTGAACATAACGGTGAACACAGAGCATAGGCGATACAGCTTCTCAGAGGCTGTCGAGAAGGGGCTCGTATCCGCGTTTATGTGGAAGTACGAGGATGATGAATGGATGCCCCTGCAAATGGACGAGCTGATGGAGCCGGGAAGCGCCTATCTCATAGAGGTCACAAAGGAGTGCAGACTGGAGTTCAGATAGACTCCAGCACGCTCTCCAATTTTTGTAGCAATCTCAAAACCATCTCTTGATATGCATCTCATCCCGCCAGCGGTGCTTTCAATTAGACGGTTAAAAGATCCGAATTCTTGTGCTGTGTTGAATAATGTTCAGAAATCCAATAGCAGAGGACCAATTCACACGAATCAAAATTTTATAAGAATCGATAGCTTTTGACCGTACTGCTTCGAACTATTCAACACAGCAAATTCTTGGCAAAAGCGCAAATCGACCGGCCGGGCCCAGTCTCAGAGAGATCTGATCCATATAAGCGCTGCGAGTATCGTCATGACTAAAGCCACAGAGGCATCCTTCGCTCGATTTCCATCAACATCTTTGTTCTCAAGCTGCTGATCCCTGATTTCATTCACATCTACATTTTGGTTCGCAGCTACACTTAGGGTTTCAGCGCTCTGATTTGATGGCGTATTACCGGTCTCAAGCTGCAAGACTGGAACCTCTAATGTGAACATGTTATTCTCTGAATCAAAATACCTCAGACAGATCGGCGGAAGCTTAAAGGATTCATTCGGCGATCTCAAAGACCAAGACACGCACTTGGATTCTCCTGGCGCCAGGCCGAACCTTAGAGAGCGCTCCCCTTCGAGCAGATCGATATCTTCTGGGATCAGATTGTATCCGTGAATAGCTGCATAACGGTTGCCGCTGTTCTTGATCTCCATGAAGATCCGAATCGAGCGCTCGGTATCTCTAGCTGAAAGTTCTTCTGCATAACGTCTGGCCTCGATACATGGCCCGAAGACATCGACCACGGGGCTCTCAGATAAAACTTCATACTTGAAGCCATCTGCAAAGTACGTGCATTTAGCTGCCGGCAGGATCTGCTCCTCCCCCGGGCGCTTTGCCTTTATGACGTAGCTGAAAATCCTGCTCTCTCCCGGCCCTAGCTCAAATCTATCACTGAGTCTATCAGCCTGGAAATTATCCCCGGCGGAGTCCTCAAGGCTTAGATTCAAACGCTTATCACCTGTGTTTCTGATGGTAATTATCACGTAATACTTTCTTCCGAATTTCTGTATCTCCTCTACATATTTGTGTAGCTGTACCGGACCGGAGATCCTGATCGTGGTGGCCGAGATAGCCTCGTATTTATTCCCGTCTGGATCGAAGTATTCTGCTCTTACCAAGAGTCCGGCATCTTTCGTCTCCGGAATGCATGGGGCTTTAAGCTTGATATCCCTCTTCCAGAGTTCAGCCGGCCTTAAGATCGATTTGCAGATACGCATCTCTTTGAGTTTGGTGGAGTTTTTTGATTCACGCGCGTATGAATCGTCAATATTAAAATCCAAGATATACAGGCAGATATTTTCCGCATTCTCTGCCCCTCTATTCTCTGCCAAAAGACCTATATTGATCGTTTCCCCGCAGTTATAGATATCTTTGTCCGGTACGAGAATAAGTGATAGATCAGGCCGCGCCTTGAGCTTCAGGTTTATGGTTGCCCAGGAGAGATTGGATGCGAGATCTGCCTTGGCTGCACCTTCCATTTCTATTTTAAGCCTGCAAATCCCGCGATCGTCCTTCAATAAAAGAGGCTCTCCTCTCTTTAAAACGAATGATGATGTACGACCTTCCTTCTCCTGAATGCTCAGAAAAACCGCCGTTTCTCCAGCAATCGAGACGTCCTTGAGCTCGACGGAAAAATCTCCCAGCTGAACGCTTTCTCCGGGATGGAGCCTAACCTTCATGCCCTCTCCCCACTCACAAGATGCTGGTATTAAAAGAACACAAAGGCTAACTCCTAAACAGTAGATAAACCGCAAAAACGATGAGCGCCGCATAGATGTACTTATATGTTGGGTTATCCTGCTTATTTGCGCTATTCTTGACGGTCTGTTCCGAGGGCTCTTTGACCTTTATGGCATCAAACTCTATTCTGCCCTGGTAGTCTTCAGCAGATGCGTTTGTCGATATGTTCTTTTTCGTTGAGACGCTCACATCATTCTTGCTCTCGGTAATCCTTTCGTCGGCCTTCTCTTGAGAGCTATTCGCATTCTGCGAGGACTTCTTGGATTTGTCCGCATCTTTTTTGAAGATCACGCCCTTTGGAGTATAGATCATCACAGCATCATCTCTGCTAAGCTCAACACTCCTGCTTTTCTGATACTCTATCTCCGTTTCTGGATCTATCCAACGCACCGAGAGATTGTGTCTGCCGCTCTCGAGTTTAATTTTGCCCACCTCTGTCAGAGAGCTCTTCTTCGCCACGCTGCATCTCTCGAATCTCTCATCGATATAAAGACAGACATCCAGGTCCCTATCGTTCTCGTTTTTGACCAAGATGCTGAGGTAGAACTTCTCAGGGGCGGCGTTCTTCGATGTGTAAATATGGACTGGGGTATCATCATTCACGTAAACCACAACAGACTCCAGGTATTTCTTTTGTGTGTCCTCATCCCACCAGCTTATCCGGAAGCTGTGCTCCCCTTCGTTGAGAGAATACTCGCCGAATTTCGTCTCCTCCTCGGAGGATATCTCCTTCGAGGCCATGAGCGTATCATCTATAAACAAAGATATCCGCAGGCGATCGTCATCCCTGTTAAATACATAAACGTGGGCTCTCCCCTCAGTCGAGCTGTTTGATGCTGTCTGGCTCGAGGTGGTGCTATCTTCATCCAGTGCCGCAGCTATGCTGTATGCAGTTATGCTGTACATTAGGAGACAAACAACCAAAGCGAATCCCGCATTTCTCTTACACATGGATCTGATATGATGTCTTTTGTTGTTCTTAAAAAGCATTTTCTTGTATTTAGTGTTATCTTTAATATTAATAATAGATCTTAATTCATATCTCAAAAAGATTATATAACAATAGATAGCACATAAACGCGTGAGATCTTGAACGACTGGATTGCCGTGCTCCTGGTGGTCGAGGGAATTCCCCTTCTGGCTTTTATTTATTATCTAGAGCATAAGAGACGGATGTATATTCTCGAGAGGGGCATTCCGAGCGAAGTCTCTCCAGAGGTAGGAGTGGAGAGAAGAGTATGCAATGGACTGTTTCTGGTTCTGATTGGCCTCTTTGTTCTCTCCCTTCCAGCAATCGCGGATCTGTTCGGCCTTGAAGTATCTCCAACACTCGAGCTGATTCTATCGGGCTTTGTGATACTTTCTGCAGGACTATCACTGATACTGGGCACATGGATACTCAGGAGGGAGAGAACAGGTTTGGATTTGAAGCAGACCGAAGAGCGATACTAACTTTTTTAGCGGGCTGCAAACTCAGGTCTTGAAGGCCGGAGCAAGGCCGTAAGCTGATGTGCTGTGAGAACGTTATATCGATCGTGGAGATGCTATCAGCATGATAACATAATCATCTAGTACACACACCAGAGTATAGACAACTATAAAGAGAATCCAGTTTATCCAAGATTTAATATGTTAATATCTGTAATCAAATTTTACAAAACCTCTCACCGATGTAATGATCATAGACCTACTCGACACACCATCTCTGGTTCATTTCGATTTTATAGAGATGGGGAGTAGGATGACAAAGACTTCGGCCTTCAGGCCGGAGAGGAAGTCACCAGATCGCTAGCCGAACATGGTAAGTGCTATTCAAATTATTTTATAATATATGTATTGTTATTTTTAAGTTGTTATACATATCATCCTCCCCTCGCACATCCACTGTGAGAAATTGTAGCTGTTGGCCTTTCGGGCCATTCTCTATCACCCCTCGATAGCTTTAAATGGTGACCCGACGAAATAGATAAAAGATGTACGAAGAGCTTGATGAGGATTTGCCTGAGATCTACCTGGCTATTTTAGAGGACGAACGACGGCGCAAGTACTTGAAGGAGATGAGCGATTGGCTTGTAGAAGAGTATTACAGCCCGGACCAGGCATCTTGATTAGCAGGCTGCGAACTCCAGTCTTCACGGCCGGAATAAGGCCGCAAGCTACATATATTTTGGCAAATGAATTTATTATGATTTACAAGGCTGAATGATCTGGGATCGCGTACTTCTACTGAAAATCGTCAGTAGAATCGAATTCAATGGATTTATTTCCCTGCCAAAGAGCTATCAGTTCACCGGTTCGCGCTATTCGGTAATCTGAGTACGCCACCTGATCTGGGTAAGCTGCAAAATAGCCACCTTAGGACGGAGGCGGGGCTAATCCCCACCTTTTTAAAGGCGGGATACAGCATATAGTACCAGATACATATACCTCAAAGGTTGGCCCTGGTGCGGCATGGCCTGTGGCTGGATGCCTGCGACTTCAGTCGCGGGAGCCGCCAGGAGCGGTGCAGATGTAAGAGATAGGGACAACTGGATCTATGGAACCTTCGGCCTTGTCGAAGCGCAGGAAGCTGCGGTCTTCCATATGGAAAAGCACGCCACAGAGAGGTGACATATGGAACTATTTGGAATATGCGCTGGCTGCGGAAGGGCTGCGAAGCTTTACACATGTCAGCTATGCGGCGGTTTATTTTGTATAAACTGCTTCTGTCCCGAACTGGGTGTCTGTAGAAGGTGCGCGAAAGGGAGAAGGGTGAATGATCAAACTGGAGAAAACTATTTTTATAGATATTTTTCAGTGTAGAACCTGCCCCTCACACCATCTCCGCTTTTACCATACTCGGAGTGAATTCGCATGGCTGTCGCGGATAAAAAGCATACTTGGATGCGCGCAAACAGAGCCGTTCACAAATGTAGATTCACATCTGGTGAGTGTTGTAGAGATGAATCTACATGTTACAGGCTTTTGTGAATACTATTAAGACTACTAGCACGAAAATAAAGGCCTGATTCCAAAAAATAGGCGCTTAAAACAGTTTACATTGTGACAATACAGTGTTTAAGTCTCGTAAAATTTATATACCATTGTGCCTCATGTTTCTGTGTTAAGAAGGGACAAAAATACTGCCTGATGGCGTGATGACATCCCCCGCAGATGTCATCATGTGATATAAAGGGGTAGCAAGTCTTGGGGAGGTGGCATAGTTATCATAAGATATTAGACTTTCTGGATAGGGAGTCCTGAAGGTCTGCTTTGCATGCGAAAGGGAGTAGCAATGAAAATCCGTTTTGAAGGGGAACGGATTTGGGGTAATGGCGACCTCGTGCATTACAATCAACTGTAGCGTTCAGACGGATTAGTGAAGGGGGTCCGTTTCTGAAGAGCTCAGTTGCTTACTTGAAGCAAGTATCTGAAGTACTGATCTGTAGTACGTATACATATTTAATCGGAAATGCAGAAGTGGAGACCGGATCTTGATGAGAGGTCATATCAAGCTGTTCACAATACCCGTCGATCTTGAGAAGGCGGCGAAGTACAATAAAGTTAAGGCAGACTATATTGTGAAAGACCGAAGCATATTTTACAGGGAGACACCTAAAAACTCCAAGCAGCCCGCGCTCCACTACATCGATGGTATATTGTGTAGATGACTGAGGTTCGGCTGTGAAAATTGAAGTCAAGATCGACGACGGTGGCCTCACGGCCAGTATGTCTTTTGAGTTCGACAAGAGATGCATGGATGCAGTGGTATTACGTGAAAAGATAGCCGAGCAGGTCGTTGACTTTTTGATCAGATCTGGTGCGATTGTTGAGGACGCACAGCAGGCCGCATCGGACCAGCCGAAGACTCTTATGGACAGCCTTGCGGATTTTATAAAATACGAGTTTCGTGATCAGTGGTTCACATCCCAAGAGCTCAAAGATAAGTACGAGACCGTTCGTGATGACATCAAGCTGAGCACGGTCTCAACATATCTATCAAGGATGCATCATGACGGAATGCTTGAGAGGCGCGGGAACAAGAACAAGAGAGAGTATCGCCTGGTCCGGGCAAACACTCTGGATAGCATTCCATGCGATAGAAGAAGCAGGAGCGAGAGCAAGCTTTGATCCCAGCTCCATTTCAGCATATTCGTTATCCCTTTCGATCCAAAAGAATCAGCTTCTAACTCATTTTGCGTGAACTAACCCTACCCTAAAGGGTAGAGCTTCCCACTTCATCGCCAAAACTTGCATCACAGA
>CAZMZV010000030.1:0-5867 GCA_964570975.1 uncultured Methanotrichaceae archaeon
TGCATGTCCCATTGTAATAATCGTAACTGCACTTACCACCAACCAGCATTTCCGAGGTTGCATTCATGCCAAGAGCCACAAGAATGAGCATGGCCAAGATGGATGCAAACAGAAAAGAAATTTTAGATCTCAAGGAATCTTCACCACAGCTTATTTTGATGTTCTCATACAAACTTTTTGCGATAGACTGTTGGGACCTGCCCGGATAAAGCGCTGAGGCCATTGATTACCGCTCCTGCATGTCAGAAACACTTAATCCTTATTCGGACAGGGCCGACTGTTGGGACCTTTCCGAATATGAGATCACTTGGAAAGACATGCTCTACAGCAGCAGCTCATCGGAGTCATTTCATATTCGAGCATACCACTCAGATCCAAGCTAAACATGACCTGCGTATATCAGGTAGGTGAATACCAGCCAGGTTAGCATTAGCGCGAGTGCGAGAATCATAAGCGAACCTGCGACCCTTTGATCCGAGCCGATAACTATGGGAAGAGGGCCGATCATGACAACGGCTCCACCTCTCACAGAGCGTCCCTCCATCTCGCCCTCCTCCGCGGGGTATTTCATCCGATCTGACAGCAAGCTCTCTGCGATCAAAAGCAGCATGCCCACAATGATAAGAAAAATCCCGAGCATGAGCAAACTATCGCCTCCAGAAGGCAACAGAGATCAGCATGAGCAATATCGCAGATATCATCGCCACGATCGCGATATCCGGGCTCGAGCCGAATACTATGGGTATGGGCCCGATCATGAGCACGCCGCCGAAAGCGCTTGTCGATACATTTCCAGCTAGAAGAGACGTTGCTACAATCATGAGGCCCAAGATTATCAGAGACCAGCCGAGCCAGCGAAGCATCCCTCCCTCTGTATAAGCGCAAGATATAAAGGCATTTTTGCGAAATCGTGGGTGATGATCCAGAGGCCCAGAGGAACCAGGGACTTCCTGCCGGAGGAGGCCCAGAGAAGGCGTGCAGTAAGAGAGAAGATGGTTGATGTGATGGAGCGATGGGGCTACCGCGAGGTCTCCACACCAACATTCGAGCATCTCGAGCTCTTCACACTCAAATCCGGAGAGGGTGTCATAGAGGAGATATACAGCTTCAAGGACAAGGGCGGCAGGGATCTCGCACTTCGACCAGAGCTAACAGCTCCCGTCATGAGGATGTACGTGAGCGAGCTCCATAATGCTCCCAAGCCGCTGAGGTTGTATTATTTTGCCAACTGCTTCAGGTACGAGAGGCCACAGAGGGGCAGATTCCGGGAGTTCTGGCAGCTGGGATGTGAGCTGATCGGCGGGCGGCGTTCAGATTCAGAGGCTGAGGTCATAGCGATGGCAGATGAGACGCTGAGATCTGTGGGCATCAGAGGAGATATTCACATAGGCTATCTGGGCCTGATAAGATCTATGTTGAATATGGTACCGCAGGCGCACAGGCAGAGCATAATGCGGCTGATAGACAAGAAGGAGAGAGACGCTCTGAGAGAGCTGCTTCAGGAGATAGGCGCCGATGAGATCGGAATCATTGAGCTTATAAGCCTGAAGGGAAAGAGCGCTCTTGACAGAGCAGAGGAGCTCTGCAGAGACCTAGCTGATATAAAGGATATTGAGCCTCAGCAGAAAGCTGGTGATGTTAAAGGCGCGGCTGAGGCAAAGACCGGTGGGCGTACATCCATCAGGGCCGAGAGGTCGTCGACATCCGAGCTGGACCTGGAGGGCTTCAGGGAGACCTTGGAGCTCCTGGAAGCATATGGTGTGGAGCCAACTGTAGACTTCGAGATAGTGCGCGGCCTGGAGTACTACACGGGCACTGTCTTCGAGATATATGCATCTGGCCTGGGGGCTCAGAACCAGATATGCGGCGGCGGCACCTATGAGCTCGCAAGCCTCTTCGGCGGTGCCGAGACATTCTCTACCGGATTCGGCTTGGGGTTTGACAGGATAATGGAGATTGTGGAGACGGTTGAGAAGCCAAAGCCTCCAGCAGTTCTGGCTTTCACACCTGATGTAAAGAACGATGCTCTTAAAATCGCAAAGCGCTTGAGAAATGTCGCTCCTGTTGTTGTTGATGTCATGGGCCGCTCGCTGAGCGCTCAGCTGAAGGCAGCCGCCGCGATCCAATCGAGGTATGTTATAATCGTCGGCAGAAGAGAGCTGGATTCCGGAAGGCTCGTGCTGAGGGATATGGAGAGCGGTTCGCAGGAGGAGCTGGAGCTGGACGAGATAGAGGAGCGCTTCAGGAGATCATTCGGAGATTGCTGATCCTTAAATGGGAATCATATCAGACTTGCTGTAACTTTAGTGGACAAAAATCTGTGGTCATCGATTTAGGGAATTATGTAAATATATAACGCATAGTATTTACTAATTTGAGATTCTTGGTAGTAGAAGTGTTCAGAGGAAGATGCCACTAATGGGCTCAGATGCCACATACAGAATGAGGGTTATGATAAACGTTGCAACTCGATTTTATCAGCAGTGCCCTTAACCGAAGACGAATGGGACAAAATTAATACCTGTGGTGTTCGAGATCCTCTTGATGATTAACGTCGATCAGATATATTTCATTATAGGAAAGGTCGTGGTGCTCGCAGCAATCATCTCTTTCTTACTTTCTCTAATCATCGCGCTTCTCGTCGGGATATCGTTCAAGACAAAGAGATATTATTTTGCCAGGCCGATGCTCATAGGAATAAGCCTGCTTGAGAACATCGTAAAGGCGATATTCTGGCTGGCTCGTGCGGATGATAAGATCGTTGACGACGTTGGTATATCTCTTATGAATTATATAAATCGTGGTAAGTTCTATGCGACCCCTGTCGAGGAGAGGTTTATATTTATGCCTCAATGTCTGAGATCTATTGATTGTCCCGCAAAGCTTACTCCTGAGGGGATAACATGCGTATGCTGTGGAAGATGCGGGATACGTGATGCCAAGCGAATCGCGGAGGCAGAAGGCTACAAATTCTTCATCGTTCCTGGATCCAGCTTTATCAAGCGCATCATTCAGAAGTATCACCCGAAAGGGATTATCGGTGTCGGATGCGAGATGGAGATAAAGGAAGGCCTCATACTCTGTCACAGTTATGGCATACCCGCGATAGGCGTGCCTCTGACAAAAGCAGGCTGCATCTCAACGACCCTGGACTGGGAGAGGCTTTACGATGTCATTCTGCAGCGATCCCATAGCGAATCTCAGAAATGACACTGACAATGCGACTCGCAGTAAGCGAGCGTCTTTTTAAGCGATATCCAGAATCGAGACGCTACCTCGAAAAGTGGTTTATATCAAGAATATCCTTCATCATTGGGTGGCGTGGCAAAATCTAAAAACATGAAAACAATAAAATATAATATTTCTTCGGCTCTGATCATCATACTGGTAATCGCTTCAGTAGTACCTGCCGCTATTATGGGGCTGATGCTTACTGGAGAGGTCGAGTCGATATCTGGATCCATCCAGGCACGGCTGGTTGATATAAATAGCACCGCGGTGAACTATTCAGAGATCGCAGGATCGACAGACCAGGAGCTTTTGGTAACCTCAAAGGCTTTGCAGTATGAGGCATTTTTTAAGAGGATCGCCGAGAGCAATCAGTTTATAGCAGATTATGTGGCATCGCAAGACCTTGATAAGCAGTTGAACGAAAACGCTCAGATATACTCGATTCTGAAGAGAGCAACAAAGAGAAACAGCGCGATCGAGCATATATATTTGGCTACTGCAAGTGGCGGTTTTCTATCCTGGCCGAGCAAAGAGGAAGAGATCGTTAACATATCAGACCCCAGATCTCAGAGCTGGTATACTGCAGCACAGGAGGCCGGAGAGAGCGTGTGGCTTCCATTGGATGAGATGCGCATAATATGCGCTACACCTGCATATCGTAACATCACGCTCTACTCCGTCGTGGCCTCGGAGACCTCTCTTTCGGAGATATACTCGGACTTATCAAGCCTCAGAGGCAGCGGCTATCCCTTCATAGTGGATGGAGATGGCAATGTGGTTATGATTCCCAAGATCAAAAGAGGCGATTCGCCCTGGGACAGCCTGCTGCTATCCGGAAACCTTTACAAATCTAACATCTCCGCATTCAACGAGCTCGGCTATATTCTCTCCAAGGAAAAAAACGGCTTTGACATCCTCACCATAGACGGCAGGGGTTGGTATCTGGTATACGCACCTGTGAAGGGCGTAGACTGGATGGTAGTTGTCGCATACCCTTCTGAGCAGATGATGGTACCAGTCAGCTTCTTGGAGCAGAGCATGAAGGATTTGGGTCTCAGAATGTCAGATGTTTTACAAGAGTCCTCGGAGATGCTTGCTTTGAGATATCTCATTATATTGGCGATCTCTGGAGCTATATTCGGATTGGTTGGAGTTGCAATCAGCAATCGCCTGCGAAGATCTGCAACTTGCATAGCAGAATCTGCGAGGCGTATTGGGGAGGGCGATCTTGAGAGGCGCGTTCCTGTGGATTGTGATATCGAGGGAATTGCAGTATCTCTTGAGTCGATGAGACAGGCCCTCGGCAAGCGTCTCTCCGCTGCTGAAGCAGACGGTTATGCTAAGGGCGTGCAAGATGGCGAGAAGGCTTACTTAAAAGCATTTGATCGCTTTCTATCGATCGAATCTCCGCCTCTTGTCACGGGGTACGATGTTGATGCCTGGAGGATATCGAACGGCGGAAATACATTCTACGATATCTCAGAGGCTGCGAGCGGAAAGATAGCTCTGATGATGGGCAAGGCAGGAGGAGAAGGAGCGACTGCGGCCATCGTTGCAGCCACAACCAGGACGATTCTCAGATCTCTCGCATCATCTGATCCATCAGCTGTCATAAAACAGGCAAATATGATTCTCGCAAAGAATGCTGATATGCCGATATCCTGCTTCTATGCGGTTCTGGATTCGAGCTCTGGGGAGATGGTCTTCTCGAATGCAGGACATGCTCCGCCTTTTGTAGTTGGCCCGGATGGATCTGTAGATACCCTCTGTGGAGATGGGATATCTCTCGGGGTCAGAGACGATCTTGTTATTGGATATGATGAGAGATCTCTGATGAGCGGAGATATCTTGGTTATATACTCAGAGGATATGATCGAAGGGCAGGACTTCGATTTTGAGCATCTTATCGGAGTTGTCCGTGGAGCGAGGGAGAAGAGCGCCGCCGGCATAATAGAGGAGATCAAAAGAGCTGTCAAAAGAAGAGATGGCAGCCTGGCGGTCATAGTTATAAAAGCAATCTGACAAAGATGCTGTGTTGAATAATTCGAGGCAGTACGGTCGCAGGATATCGATTCTTATTAAATTTTTGATTCATTTGAGTTGGTCCTCTGCTATTGGATTTCTGAACATTATTCAACACAGCAATAAATATGGTTTTTGTAGGGGGTTTAATCTTATTCAAACCTGTCAAGGACCTGTTCCGGATAAGCGCTGAGGCCATAATTTGGACCTTTACCGCTTCTGCATGTCAAAAGAATCTGTCCGGATAAGCGTTGAAGCCATAAATTTGGTCCTTTACTGCTTCTGCAAGTCAGAAACATTTAATCCTTAATTCGGACAGGCCCAACACAGCAATAAATATGGTTTTGCAGGGGTTTAATCTTATTCAGACCAGTCAACGGGAAGTCGCTAGGCTTTTATATGATGAAAGTTTTAAAAATATAAACTATCGTCAGATAAAGTTGAGGCGGGGTAGAGCATGGTTTATCTTAAACAGCTGATTGTTGTTCTCCTATCAGCATTTTTTTATTATAACATTTATACATATGCCGCGCAAGAAAACCCTGATACGGAGACATTGATGTCACAATCTGAGGTACCAGCATTGGAGGTTCAACCGGAAGAAGCTCTTGCTG
>CAZMZV010000030.1:5967-13887 GCA_964570975.1 uncultured Methanotrichaceae archaeon
ATGTCACAATCTGAGGTACCAGCATTGGAGGTTCAACCGGAAGAAGCTCTTGCTGGTGAGCCTTGGAGCGTGCACGTCAGAGGGCTCGAGCCGGGAGCGGTTGTGAAGCTGACTGCAGAGCAGAAGAGCGAATCTGGGGTTTTGTGGCAGTCACACGCTTTTTTCAAGGCAGATCCCGATGGAAATGTCGATCCATCGATTCAAGCTCCGATATCGGGAAGCTACGAGGGTGTCGATCCTGCAGGTCTCTTCTGGTCGATGTCTCCTGTATCTGAAGCAGGATTCAGGGGAGCATTTCAGAAGAGCATAGAGCCGCAGGAGATCACGATCTCTGTGGAGGTCGATGGCAAGCGCATCCTTTCGAAGAGCGTCAAGAAGCTGTACATGCTGCCCGGCGTTCAAAGACTGCCTGTGAATGAGTCGGGGGTTGTGGGTACCCTGTTCCTCCCCGTTTCTGAGGATAAACGGCCTGCAATTATCGTGTTGAGCGGCTCTGAAGGTGGAGTTTATGAGCCTTTCGCAGCGATGTATGCATCTAGGGGATATGTGACACTCGCGCTTGCTTACTTCGGCATGGACGGTCTGCCGAGCTCACTCGTAGATATACCTGTTGAGACTGTTGGAAGGGCTATTGAATGGTTGGAGGAGCATCCGCGTGTTGATAAAGACTCCATCGGCATATGGGGTGCTTCTAAGGGTGCTGAATTTGCTCTGCTTGCAGCCTCATACTATCCTCAGATAAAGGCTGTGGTGGCCACATCACCAAGTTCCGTAGTATGGGAGGGGGTGGGTGCAGAAAGTGGTGAAGTTCACAGATCTTCCTGGTCTTTTGCTGGCGAACCGCTTCCATTCGTGCATCTAACCCTAACGGAGGAGATGGCGGAGAGTCTACTTGAGAGCCAATCCTCGAAAAAGCCCTGGTCTACCGCACCTATGTATGAATATGCGCTGCAGGATGCGCAGTCTGTGGAAATGGCGATTATTCCCGTGGAGAAGATCAATGGGCCTGTTCTACTTGTCTCAGGTGGCCGAGACGGCGTATGGCCTGCCGGAAATATGTCGAGAATGATCATGGACCGGCTCAAGGCAAAGGGGCATGCCTTTGAGGATATCCATCTTCATTATGAAGAGGCTGGCCATCAGATAATCTCCCCGTATTCCCCAACAACCGTGAACTGGTTATCCCTGCCAATCGGCATCATCGAGGATCTTGGAGGCACGCCTAGTGCGAATGCTGCTGCATCTATGGACGCCGCACCAAGGATACAGGAGTTCTTCCAGAGAAATCTGATGCGCAGCACCGGCTCTAACTAATTTTAAATTTATTTTATTAGAACACCCCGCAGCTCGCTGCGGTTGGGATGAGTATTCGTTTGGGGATTCCCAAATCCACCTTTTTGATATAAATATTGCTCGACATGCTGGCGTCTTGGCGTCTTAAAAGGGATGCACATAGGGATACTTTTTGATGTAACGCAGAGCATTGCGATACCTGCGTAGCATCATGACCGCTGGCTTGTCCTCATACGGTCAGGATTTTTAATGGCAATCTCTTTTAACCAGCAGGTCGCAACATCATTAGTGGTGGATCTGATGCTCAGGAAGAATCCCAGAACATCTTGGAACGACCAGGAAAGAATGCCGAGTTTAGCCGCTAACTCCTATGTGGATGATTCTGCTGTGATCATAGGCGATGTCCGCATAGGCGAGAGCGTTTATGTTGGGCCATGCGCATCGATAAGAGCCGATGAGGCCACTCCTATCATAATAGGGGATGGGTGTAACATCCAGGATGGCGCGATATTTCATGGTCTTAAGGGGAGCTCTATAAAGCTAGGGCGAAAGGTCAGCGTGGCACATGGCGCGATCATTCACGGACCGATGACGATCGGCGACGAGAGCTTTGTCGGATTCAATTCTGTAGTGCATGCATCTTCTATAGGTGAGAGATGCTTCATAGGCCACAGGGCTCTTGTGCTCGGCGTTACTTTGAGAGATGGAAGCTTCGTCCCACATGGAAGCATCATAGATTCTCAGGATAAGGCAGATGCTCTGAGCCCGGTGCCGGAGTCGCTCAAGGGCTTCAATGAAGAGGTTGTGGAGGTGAACCGCGAGTTCGCCAAAGGCTACAGAAGCCTGTGACGGCTCCACAGCGAATCGAGGCTCTGGGGATTTGCACCGACACCATGCCGCAGTATGGTGAATTTTGCCGTTCATCTGCTAAGAATCTCTGCTTAACGACAAATCCGGGCTGTGATCCCGCCTTTGAAGAAGGGGGATTAGCCCTGCCTTTTCCTAGAACTCGCATCTCCTTCGGAGAGCGTCACTGCTGCAATTATTGGGATGGGGAAGTCGGGTTAGCAGAGACTCCGGCGAAAGGAGGCGACTGGAAACTTTCGAGGCAGAGACGCTAGAGATCGATGCAGAGCGACCTCGCCATAGGATGATCTCTAACCATCTGGGCAGCCTCTTCCGGGGGTATACCTGCACCGATCGCTATCTCGATGGCTCTACTGGATGTAATGAGATCCTCGGGTGCGTGTGTATCTGTATTCACAATCATCATCGCGCCCGCGCTTTTCGCAAGGCGTGCGACATGGCCGTTTGTTATGTTATGTCCAAGTCTCGATGTGATCTCGATCTTCACATCGTTCTCCCGAGCCATCTCCGCATCCTCTATCGTTATGAACCCGGGATGGGCAAGTATATCCACGCCTGCCTCTATGGCCGCTCTGTTGGTCCCCGCCGCGACCGGCTCGACTGGCGTCTCGCCATGCACAACCACGATCTTCGCGCCGAGCTCTCTAGCGATCGATGAAAGCCGCCCTATCTTTCTGGGTGGGACGTGTGTTATCTCTACCCCTGGTATCACCTTAAGGGAGAAGGCATCATCCATCTCTTTGACCTTGAGCAGGCTCTTGATTATATGTTCCACATTCGTAAAGTCGATATGATCGGTTATCGCTATGGCTCTGTATCCCATCGCCTCAGCACGCCTGAGGAGCTCTGCTGGGATGAGCTCTCCGTCGCTGAATACCGTATGTGTATGGAGATCTATCATGCTGAACACTCTGATACGAGGGTTATTAATGGTTGTGAAGCAGCTCTGATTGCAGCATTCGTAATTGATGCACCTTTCCACGTGAAGCTCGGACCTGTCCGGATGAGCGCTGAGGCCAGCTCGTTACGCTTCTGCATGTCAGAAACACTTAATCCTTATTCGGACAGGTCCTGGAGCTCAGGACTAATTCTGTGACTTCCTCCCGCCAATGAATTGGCTGGCATTCTGCGCTCCGACTTTATCGGAGCCCTTCGACTAAGTCGAAGGAAGTCGAAGGCTTCATCGATCCGGCTATCCGGTATCTCCCCGGCTATACCTCAGTCCGAGGATGTGTTCATCCCGCGTTAAGATCTCGATCGAGTCTTAACCAACTCTGGACATTCATGGACTCTATCCTTCAACGTTTTTGGCAGTATGGAACCACAGCTTCGTAGGCGTTCTTCCTATCAGCTAAAGCTTATTATATCGATGCCTGCAGGTGAGGTTTCCTAAAACCCACTTTTTGATATAAAATGTTGTTAATACAAGTATGCTGCAACAGGCGAACACCTTAGAAATGAAGTTTATAGGCATCCTCAGGTCTCAAGGGTATCCTCAAGCTTCTTGATCTGTTTTTTGATACAAGCGGAACTTGTAGGCAGACCTCATGGTTTCCTCGACGTCTTTTTATCTATATCTTTTTATACAAATTTGGTATAGTTGGTGGGCTCGCTTCGTTCTATAAAGCTGTGGGTATTCGCTGCCAACGCGCCCAATTCTTCATAAAGATCCGGCCTTCTGTCCTCCCAGCATTTTATTGTGTTCCTCACCCGATTTCTCTCTGCCAGATCCAGATCGGCGATAATGACGCTCTCATCGCTTCCGGCTTCTGCCAGAACCTCTCCTTTGGGATCCACAATCATGCTCGATCCGCCGGCTGAGCCTGAGGCATTGCATGCAATATGATGTATCTGATTCTCTATAGCTCTGGCAATGACAAGAGATCTCCACTGGTATATTCTCTCGACGGGAAACTGTGCGATCGTGACGAGCAGCTCAGCTCCTGCTATGCAAAGCCTTCTAGCGACCTCGGGGAAGCGTATCTCATAGCAGATCTCCAGCCCCACGCTGAGCCTCGAGGTTTTTATTGGAGCTATCACATCTCCAGCACGGAAGTGCGTTTTCTCATCTTCGAATAAATGCGTCTTGGAGTAAAAGCCAGCCGAATTTCCATCCAGACAGAAACCCATGTTAAAAGGGCCACGATCTGAGGATGCGATAATAGAGCCTATCACTATCGCGCCGGATTCGACTGAAAGGGCTCTCAAGGGCATCAGCGATGGATACGGCACATCCTCTGGCTCGACCTCATAACAAAACCCGCTCATGAAGAGCTCCGGAAGAACCACGAGCTCAGCCCCATCATCGATGGCCTGAGACGATAATTCGAGGGCATGCCTCTTGTTTGCGTAGATATCACATGGCTTGACGGAGAGCTGTACACAGGCAGCGCGCATGAATTGTTATATGGCAGATGTATTAGTTATCTGTTGTGATAGAGAACTGAGACCTGTCCGGATAAGCGATGAGGCCAGAAATTTGGACCTTTACCGCTTCTGCATGTCAGAAACACTTAATCCTATTCGGAGACGTCCGAGAATAGCAGGCCTCAAACTCCGGTCTTCCGGCCGATGCGAACCGGAAGCTACATATAACTTAGCAACTAAATTTATTGTGGCTGGCATGGCTGATAGAGCCGGTAAACTCGGAATATTCACCCTTGGAGAGAGGGGTATAGCCTGTGGAGATATCGGAATAACCGGATCGAGGAAGCCTTCGAGTGCTATCGATTTTGTCGAAGTGTCTCGAAGGTTCCTGGCGCAATCGGAATGCATGGCGATCCGGTCTTCAGGTCGAAGAGGAAGTTAAGAGAGGTGGAATTTGTATGACTTGTATGACTGATATAGAAGAGGGTATGCCTCTACTGGGTGATAGGCTCCCTAGAATGGACGTAAAGACCACACATGGCCCAATGACATTGCCTGATGATCTTGCCGGCAAGTGGTTTGTGCTCTTCAGCCACCCTGCCGACTTCACGCCGGTGTGCACTACGGAGTTCATAGCATTTCAGAAGCGCCGTGAGGATTTCAAGAAGCTAAACTGTGAGCTGATAGGTCTTTCGATCGATCAGATCTTCGCACACATGAAGTGGACGGAGTGGATCAAGGAGAAGATGGGTGTTGAGATAAAGTTCCCGATAATTGCTGATACCGGCGAAGTTGCCGGCATGCTTGGCATGGTGCATCCTGGAAAGGGATCAAATACCGTAAGGGCTGTGTTCATAGTAGACCCGAGCGGTATAATAAGACTGATACTCTATTATCCTCAGGAGATCGGCCGGAACATAAGTGAGATCCTCAGAGCCCTAGAGGCACTTCAGGTTGTAGACAAGCACAAGGTGGCCACGCCTGCAAACTGGCCGAATAATGAGCTGATGGGCGATGAGGTGATCATCCCGCCGCCTACGGACGAGAAGAGCGCTAAGGAACGGCTTACTATGTACGACTGCTACGACTGGTGGTTCTGTCACAAGAAGATCTCAAAGTGACCTCCTCCCCACAGCAAGCTGCGAGGCATCCTGCGCTCCGACTCTGTCGATCCGGCTATCCGCTGTCTCCCCGGCTATACCCTCAGTTTGAGGGTGTGTTCGTTCAGCGTTATGATCTCGATCGAGTCTTAATCCACATTGTGGACATTCATCTCTCTGGAGAGAGAAGCGTTATATCTCTTTTCACCAAAGAGAGAAGCATGTTCAACAGGAGACATGTGCTCTCCATGAAGGACTTCTCCAGGGAGGAGATAGACAACATATTGGAGACTGCGGAGTCGCTGGAGCCGTACGCTCATGGAAGGAGAGCCGCCATCCTAGAGGGAAAGATATTGGCACTGCTCTTCTTCGAGCCATCCACCCGCACGAGGATGTCGTTTGAGACCGCCATGAAGCGGCTCGGCGGCGAGACGATAAATCTCGGCTCCGCAGAGGCGAGCTCGATAGCCAAAGGCGAGTCTCTCGCTGATACCATCAGGGTCGTCGGCGGATACGCAGATGCTATAGTTATACGACATCCAAAAGAGGGGGCCGCACGACTTGCAGCCGAGTTCTCGCCAGTGCCGGTGCTGAATGCGGGGGATGGTGCCGGCCATCACCCAACACAGACGCTTCTCGATCTATATACGATAAAAAAAGAGAGCCATCTGGAGGATCTGGCCATCGCGCTGGTTGGCGATCTGAAGTATGGCAGGACGGTCCATTCTCTCGCGTATGCCCTCTCGCTCTACGGCGCGGACATCTACCTCGTCTCTCCACCCACGCTCAGAATGCCAGATCCGATAATCTCAGATCTCTTGAGAATGGGCACGAAGGTGAAGGAAGTAGCTGACGTGAGGGATGTAATCGGGGATGTGGATGTGCTTTATGTGACGAGGATACAGAGGGAGCGCTTCCCAGATCCTGTGGAATACAACAGGGTGGCAAGAAGCTACAGCATAACGACGAAAGATCTCGAGGCCGCCAGACCCGGGCTGAAGATCATGCATCCACTTCCAAGGGTCGATGAGATCTCTCCAGCAGTAGATGATACAAAGCATGCTGTCTATTTCAGGCAGTCCTTCTACGGCGTGCCTGTGAGAATGGCTCTGCTTAAGATGATACTGGAGGATTGAATGATGGCTGAGAGGGAGCTCAAGGTTCGGCCGATCAAGTCAGGCACCGTTATAGATCACATACAAGCCGGTCAGGCGCTCAATGTGCTCAAGATCTTGGGGATCTCCGGGACGACTGGTGCCACGGTCAGTGTGCTGATGAACGTGAGCAGCAGAAAGCTCGGCAAAAAGGACATAGTGAAGGTAGAGGATAGAGAGCTGAAAGAGGATGAGGTCAACAAGATAGCCCTGATAGCACCAGGCGCCACGATAAACATAGTCAGGGATTACGCGGTGGCAGAGAAGTACTCGGTGGATCTGCCGGATGTCATAGTCGGGGTCGTCCGCTGCCAGAATCCGAGCTGCATATCAAACACCAGCGAGCCAATAAAACCCAAGATGCTCGTCAAAGAGAAGAATCCTGTTGTGCTAAGATGCTATTACTGCGATCAGCCTCTTACGGAGAGAATAGCGGATTATCTCCTTTGAGGGGATTGCCTTCTCTTTCAAGAACTCTGATTTGTGCGAATCGACCGTCACGGCTCTCATGATTGAGATCAACAGCATGTCGGCTTAAAAATTCGCGAGATATTGTGCCATAAGACTGCGATTCCTCGACGCTATTCTCTGAATTGAGCTCACGAACAGATCGACTCTATGCCATCAGAAGCTCAAAATTCATTAAATGCAAACTCCTCTAACGATGTTAGGTTCTGAGTATAGTTACTTATAGGAACTACTTACTCATAATCAGTAATTTAATAAAGTAGAACGCGAAGATCGAATATGTGTACTGGCTAACACTGGCTCTCTTCGGTACCGTCTCGTTTACACTTGCAGGGCTACTGGATAAGCTCGTCTTAGATAGATATCTCCCTGAGCCGAAGCTGTATTTGGTATGTCAGGTGCTTGCTCAGCAGATCTTCGTTCTCACAGCATTTGCATTTATAAAACCAGCCTTTGTATTTCCTGACACGCTCCTCGCCATAGCTCTCGGCGGCCTTCAGGTGATTCCAACGGTCTATTTTCTCAGGGCCATCCAGGAGGATGAGCTGTCTAGAGTGACATCGCTGGAGTACTTCTATGTGATCTTCATATTCCTTTTTTCGGTGCTGCTCCTGAACGAGAGCCTGCCGGCGAGAAATTATGCAGGAGCAGTTCTCATATTCATGAGCTCT
>CAZMZV010000030.1:13987-22042 GCA_964570975.1 uncultured Methanotrichaceae archaeon
AGCGGTGGAATGACCTGTTTCTTTCTGGATAGCACCTTCTCCTTGTAGATCGAGTTGTTGACGACCTTTCCGCCGAAGGCCTTCTCGAAGCCGTTCTTTGCGGCATCTGTGCCCACGAATAGCAGATCAGAGGCCTCCTTGATGACATCTGTGAGCATCAGGACGACCATGTCCAGCTTCTCAGTCTCCATAGTCTTCTTCATCTCTGCAAGTATCTCCTCGCGCTTGGGAGCGAGATCCGCCAGATCCATGACCTCTATCTGGCCCACGCCCGCTTTGACACCGCTGAAGTCGAACTTCTTGAAGTCGCCAAAGACGATATCCTTCGCGGTCTTGGACTTTATATCGCTCTTGGCCTTGAGCATCTCCATGCCGAACTTCTGCGGATCCTCGCCGCATATCTTGGACAGTTTCTCCACAGTTGCCTTATCTTTATCTGTGCAGGTCGGCGACTTGAAGAGCACCGTGTCGCTCAGAATGGCGGCCATCATCAGGCCGGCCATCTCTTTTGTTATAGGAACCCCATTGAGCTCGTACATGCTCGCGATGATGGTCCCAGTCGCGCCAACCGGCTCGTTGTGGAAGAATATCGGCTTTCCGGTCTGGATGTCTCCGATCTTGTGGTGGTCGACGATCTCCAGGATATCGGCCTTCATTATGTTGTCAACCGCCTGGCCGATCTCATTGTGATCCACCAAGATCACCTTCTTATCGGTCGCATCCTTCAGCACCATCGGAGGAGCTATCTTAAAGTGATCCAGAACAAACTTTGTCTCGTTATTGATCTCTCCGGCAGCTGCTGGAACTACCTCACTCGCTCCGAGCTTATTCTTCAGGTTCGCGTATGTTATCGCGGAAGTCACGGAATCGGTATCCGGACTCTTATGCCCCACTACATAGACATTATCTGCCAAACTCAACACCTCAGGGCTATTGATATACTGGCTGGACTGCCATAAGACGAGGGAGATGCCTTCCCATATCACTGCTAGACAGCTACTGCGATATGCAAGCAGCTGCTCCAGCTCAATGAATGCTGTGACCTCATCCATCCATGCAGTCGATCGTCTTGCCAGCCCTCCAAGCCTGGTAAGACAAAATAATCAATAAAGAATCATAATATTTAACGGTTATCGGCCAAGGATCGGACCTGTCCGGATAAGCGCTGAGGCCAGAAATTTGGACCTTTACCGCTTCTGCATATCAGAAACGCTTAATCTTGGACAGGTCTCAAGGATCGGACGCATCCTGATGAGATCTTGGTATCAGATAGTAATATCAGAGAGACAGGCCTTGAAGCTATTGTTTATCGAGCTTTTATTCTCATTCGGCAGTCTCAAAATAGATGTTTGAAGCCAGCAAAGGCTGCTGCTTCCCACATCGCTTGAAGATCGAAGTTTGCTGCCTGCTGTTCTCTATCAACAGAGAGGTCTTGGTTGCTTGTGCTCCGGCAGAACGGGAAGTGGCATGGTGTTTATGAGTATCGGCTGCTCCACATCCTTGGCGCGCTCGACAAGAAGCTCCTTGCCCCATTGTGTCAAACCGAAGAGTGGTACGGCGGTCCCGACCTGCACTAGGGGTTTGACCAGCTCCCTTATGTGCTTTGAGGCGCAGGCCGTTACTATATCCGCTACAGCGAGAAGACGCTCTGCATCCTCTCTAGATATGCCTGTGAGATGGACCCCTATTATCATTATCCTGCAGCCCATCTCCTTCTCGAGATCTCTCAGACTTGTTGCGGTATCGGCATCTGTGACCGTTACTGCGAATCTCTTATACCTCTGAGCGGCGATCCTGGCTCCCTCCAGCTGATCGATCTTGGCGTCCTCAGGCGAGAGAACTATACCACCTTTCCCCTCGATGTACTCGATGATCTCGCGGATGGGCTCTGTCTCAACCAAACCCGAGATCCAGCCGCCCATGCCCTGGATAAGGGACGGAGAATCGGATATAACGGTTCCAGCCCCATCGCAGACTGTAACTGCTGCTTCAATTACACCTCTGGCTACCCCGCTCATCATCGCCTCTGAAGCCCCAAAGCTCACGAAGGTCTTCATCTCAAGCTTTCTCTTGGGGGTGAGCATCCCGTGCTCTCTCATGCGAAACTCCATGTTCCTGGCGGCTTCCTCTGAGGTGATCCTCTTAATTCCCCTCACCTTATCGAATAGTGGACACCACTCTATCACGGGCTTCGAGACCTCTACCACCCGCATATCTTTCACTTTTACCCTGCATCTTCCGAGAAGTTCCATTATGTGCACTCTTATCCCACCACTTCGAAATACACCCTTCTGTTGCTCTTTCCTTTGTTCTCGGCCTTGACGACTCTTATCTCCCCGATCTCGCCTGTGTTTTTGACATGCGTGCCACCACACGCCTGGGCATCGATGCCCTCGATCTCAACGACTCTGAGATATTCGCGTTCTGGAACGTTCATCGCGAGTCTTATCAGATCAGGCATCCTCATGGCCTCATCTCTGCTGATGATTTTAACCATGACTGGTCGCATCTCTTTAATAAGAAGGTTCGCTTTCTTCACGTATGCATCTATCATCGATCTGTCAAAGGCATCCAGACTGAAGTCGACCCTGGATCGATCTAAATCGATCTGGTTTCCCGTTATCTTGGCCCCGGTCTCTTTGAATATCACCGCGCTGAGGATATGGCATGCGGTATGGCTTCTCATGAGCTTATAGCGTCTATCCCAATCTATAACTCCCGTGACCTCTTCTCCCGGTGCCAGGCCTCTAGCACGGTGGCATATCCCCTTATCGGATAACTCCACGCCATCAACCCTGAACTCGATATCGCCTCTTCTCAGAATCCCGGTATCTGAGGGCTGACCGCCGGACCGAGGATAAAAAGCGGTCCTATCGAGGTATACACCAGACTCATCGACATCTACTACTACAGCATCGAATGTGCGCAGATAGCTATCATCCAGATATAACGCCTTCGTCTCCATGAGCGACAGCTAGGATGATGTTGAAGAAATTCGTTTCTGTGGCTTTCTTCTTCACGGACAAGCAATTTGAGCGACTTCCTCTCCGGCTGAAGCCGGAGTCTTTGCTACCCCAGCTCTTCCATCTCTATAAGAACGCTATGGGACGAACTCTACAGCTTTGAGACCGGAGTTTGCGGCCTGTTGTTCTAACTCCCTCCTGAAAGATCACGATCTCTTCTTCGAACAACTCTCACGCTGAAGTTCCAGCTATCGGATACTATCTGGTATCCGTATACTGTTCGATCGATCCGCACCTGTCCGGATAAGCGCTGAGGCCAGAAATCTGGACCTTTACCGCTTCTGCATATCAGAAACACTTAATCCTTATTCGGACACGTCCGATCGATCCTATCGCATAATTGAAATAAGAAAAGCACAGAGGTTGCATATGGTGGTTTAGATTGTCAAAAGACATATTGGAGAAGGGCGCCATTGTGCAGCGCGACAAGGAGACCTACGCCATAGCGCCACATATACCTGGAGGCATCATAGATCCCGCAACTCTGAGGAAGATCGCAGATGTCGCGGAGAGATACAATGCTAAGGCTCTGAAGCTCACATCCGCCCAGAGGATTGCGATAGTCGGTATCAGGCCGGAAGATATCGACAACGTTTGGAAGGATCTCGGCATGAGTCCGGGTCACGCTATAGGGCTGTGTGTGCGTAGCGTGAAGATCTGTCCTGGAACCACATTCTGCAAGCGTGGACAGCAGGATTCTGTTGGTGTTGGGTTGAAGCTAGACGAAAAGTATCATGGCTATCCGCTTCCATCGAAGTTCAAGATGGGCGTATCCGGCTGCACCAACTCCTGTGCCGAATCTTGGATAAAGGACATAGGATTGATAGGCACTCCGAAGGGATGGCGCTTAGTTGTTGGAGGATGTGCAGGCGCAAAGCCCAGAATTGCGAATGTCCTGGCAGAAAATCTCACTGACGAGGAGGCCATAGCTCTCATCGATAGGATAATAAATTACTATAAAGCGCACGCAAAGAAGCAGCGTCTGGGAACGTTCATCGAGGACATCGGATTTGAGAAGTTCAAGGAAGAAGTTCTTAGAGATTGAGACGGATCTGGTGAGCAGCATGTCTAAAACAGAGGATTATCTGAAAGAGGCGTTTGCCGGCGAGTCGCAGGCGAATAGGAGGTACTTGGCCTTCGCCGAGAAGGCAGAGAAGGAGGGTTACCCGCAGGTCGCCAGGCTATTTCGCGCAGCCGCAGAGGCTGAGACCATTCATGCGATGAACCATCTCAGGGCTCTCAAGGCTATTCGATCGACGAAGGAGAACCTCGAGGAGGCGATATCTGGAGAGACTCATGAGTTCAAGAGCATGTACCCGGAGATGCTGAGAGTCGCCAAGGAGGAGGGGAACAAGAACGCTGAGATCTCATTCCGCTATGCAAACGAGGTGGAGAAGGTCCATGCAGAGCTGTACAAAAAAGCATTGAGCGCCCTTGACGAATCAAAAGATGAATACCCCTACTACGTATGCCCCATCTGCGGCATGACCGTTGAGAAAGAGCCGCCGGAGAGATGTCCGGTCTGCGGTGCAAAGGGGTCCACGTTCAGACGGGTCGACTGATCACGCCTCCAGCCCACCGGCGGGCTTCATTTTTAGATTCATTTTAATAAAATATAAATTTATATCTTATCTAGCTTCTCTATGCCGATCTTTTTGACATTTGGCTTCCAGATCATATCCGGCATCCAAGCTGGCGCATTGGGTGGCTTGGGAACCTGGACCCTCCAGCCCTTGAATATGTGAACCTTCTTCGTCCCTCTTTCTCTCAGCCTGATATCGGTGAATCCCCTGTTCGCGGCCTTAAGTGCCGCCTGTCTTGGTTGCTTGCCGCTGAAGACACCGATCTCGTTTCCTTCGGCATCTCTCAATGCGAAGTTCCTCTTTTCAGACTTTTTTTCCGCCATTTTTTATACCTCAAATTATCCCTATCTACAGACTCTTAGGTACTTCTGCATGTATATATCAAATACTCTTATATTAATTTTTTGTTCCATCGCAGGAATTGGTGAAAGTAGAGGGCGTACAAATTCATCATCCAATGCTGAGATCAAATGCTACAGGCGAATTCTTAAACAAAATCTAATTAGGTCAGTAGCTATTGATTCTCAGCAGTTTGCATATCCGATCGAATGGAAACTTTCACAAAACTCTCAATCATTCGTTCCGACTATCTCCAATAGCTTTATCTCGTATATCAGATCAACACCAGCCAGCGGATGATTGGCATTGAGCACGATCTTATCGCCAATGATGTCCATTACCTCTACTTTTATCACTCTGCCATCATCCTCTACGACCTCCAGAACCTCACCTATCTTCGGATCGATACCTTCCGGCAGGCTGGATCTATCAACCTCGACCTCGAGATCCTGTCTGTAAACACCGTATCCCTTCTCGGGAGGTATCTTCACGGTCTTCACCTCCCCTGGGCTCATGCCTATCACAGCCTCCTCAAAGCCTGGAATCACTTTACCTTCCCCTATCCTGAACTCAAAGGGCGCATCTTTCTCGGAAGCATCTATTATGACGCCCCTCTCCAGCTTTGCTGTGTAATGGACGCGTACTGTATCCCCGATCTTTGCTCTGACCATAACAACATCTCCTGCTTACCAGATCCAATATGATTTTATCGTATTTAGCTTGACGCCCTCGGGGCTTTCTTGAATAATACGCAGATCACTATAATTGGTATTAGTTGGCATTTCCCTATATAGAGAATATAGACAAGGTCTTTAAGCTACACTTTCATCTCTGGAAGTGTATGCATATACCTCAAAGGGCTCTGCGACGGTTGCCCGAGAAGATCGTAGAGGTTTTGCTGCTCATTACGGCTGTGACATCTATAGTAGTGATGCTGCTGATATTCTCGTATCTCATAAGAGAGAGCCTGCCGGCAATATCCGAATTCGGTATCATAAACCTGATCACAGGCGAAAAATGGCATTCTGCTGGGAACATATTCGGCATGCGTCCCTTGATAGTGAATACGCTTCTAGTCGCGATTCTCGCTCTTGCAATAAATATGTCGATAGGCATACCGCTGGCAATCTATTTCTCTGAGCTAGCGGGACCCCGGAGCAGAGAGATACTCAAACCTGCTGTGGAGCTCCTGGCGGGCGTGCCGTCGATAGTCTACGGATTTCTCGGCATCATAATTCTGGTGCCGTATCTCGGAAACACCTTTGAGATGCTGACAGGCAGATCGATACTGGCAGGCGCGATACTGCTTGGAGTGATGTTCGTACCATCTCTAACGACCATCTGCGAGGACGCTATGAGGGCCGTGCCGACGGAGTTCAAAGAGGGGTCTCTGGCACTGGGTGCGACCAGATGGCAGACCATACGATATGTGGTGATACCCTCAGCCTCCTCTGGTATAACCGCGGCGGTCCTTCTAAACATCGGCAACATAATCGGGGAGACGATGGCAGTACTGCTCGTGGTGGGGAACATCGCGAGAATTCCGAAACCGATCTATGATGTGTTCGATCGCGGTGCCACGTTCACCTCGGTCATAGCCGGCGAGATGGGCGAGGTCGCGCATGGCTCTTTGCATTACCACGCGCTCTTTGCGGTTGGATTAATCCTTCTGATAATAGTATCCATACTGAGCGTGATTGGCGACCAGGCACGGGAGCGCATAAGGAGGAGGTTCGGTGGTTACTGAGGAGAGAATAAGAGCACTCTCAAAAAGAGCACTCGCCGCGGTAAGCGCGCTGCTGCTTCTGACCTCGCTGATCGCTCTTCTCATACAACCACCGCTTGCATTACCTGTGATACTCTGGAGATCGCTTCTCATCACAGGAGCGATTCTTCTCATCTTTCTCGCCACGGGTCTAAGCGGCAGAAACTCAGCTGTTCTGTATCTCGATGCCTTTGTGATCCTGCTGATCCTCATCTTCTTGCTCTTTTCCGGCCCGGATATTCTCATAAGTCCGAAAGATCTTGGGGCCGCATTCGGCTACAAGGTTCTGGCGCCGGTGGCTGTGTTTGTCGCAGGCGTTTTAACCGCGAAGGATGCGATCAATCTGCTCTACGGCTTCGGAGCTAAAGCCAGAGAGGTTCTTGCATTCACGCTTATCAGGTGTTCAGCCCTATTTGCCCTTCTTGTGCTTGGCGGCATACTCTCCGTTATAATATACAACGGCATCGGCGCAATCGATATCGAGTTCCTGACCAAACCGCATAGAAATCTCGGACAGGAGGGGGGCATTGCGACATGCATCGAGGGGACGCTCTGGCTAATTTTAGGTGCGATGCTGGTCTCGGCGCCGCTCGGCATTGGTGCTGGAATATATCTAAATGAGTATTCCAAAAGCCAAAAGCTGAACAGGCTCATCACCATATCCATAAGCTGTCTAAATGGCGTACCATCTGTTGTCTATGGCCTTTTCGGGCTCGCGTTTCTCGTCTCCAAATTCGGAATATCCCTGATCGCTGGATCGATAATCCTCGGTCTGATGAACCTGCCCACCATAATTCTGACAACGCAAGAAGCCCTCAAGGCGGTTCCGAACTCTCTCAGGGAGGGCAGTATGGCATTGGGGGCTACAAAATGGCAGACTGTAGTTAGAATTGTCATACCATCCGCTATGCCTGGAATACTCACCGGTCTGATAATCGGTGTTGCAAGAGCCGCGGGTGAGACCGCGCCGATCATGTGGACCGCGGTCACATTTACCTCCATCTCGGTGAATAAGGTATACGGGGTGGTTCCTGATGTCTATCAGCCCGTAAACAATCTCTGCTATCATCTTTTACAGCTGATATACTTCCTGGGAGCATGGGATGTGGAGAAGAGGGCGTGGGGCACAGCTCTGGTACTGATGGGTCTTGTGCTCGCGATAAACCTTGTGGCAATAATTGTGAGAGATCATTACCGAAGAAAGGTGAGATGGTAAAAGAGCGTAAAGGCGCTACAGCCTCGATCGAGTTTTCCCCCGGTTCTCACGCTCGGAGCGATGCTACGCCTTTTACAGCGTACATATCTTTGACCTCCAAGCTTCGCCGGATGCGAACCAGGCGAAAAA
>CAZMZV010000031.1:0-21566 GCA_964570975.1 uncultured Methanotrichaceae archaeon
CTAAACTACTTCAGCCTTTCTTACTTCAACCCTTCCGAGCTCGAAGGCTCGCAGGTTTATATCCAGATACCTCTTGGGGATCACATCCCTCATGGCCTCGATAAGTATAGATTCATTTATCGGAATAAACCGCGAGAGAGCGCCGAGCATAACAATGTTGGATGCCTGTGAAGTGCCCGCGCTCTCTGCCAGCTCCGCTGCATCTATTGAAATCACCCTGGCTATCGAACGGAGCGGCTTTAAGATCTCTTCAAGCTCCGGGTATCTAAAAGAGCCTGTCGTGACTGTGGTCGGGAGCACCGGCTTTGTATTCAAAAGAACAACACCACCTTTAGATATGTACCGGCTGTATCTCAGTGCCTCTGCAGGCTCGAGCGCTAAGAGTATATCGGCACCGCCTTCCGGGACCATGGGCCCGTATCGACAGCCGAGTCGCGTGTGGTTTATAACGCTGCCACCTCGTTGTGCCATGCCGTGGGTCTCGGCCGATCTAACAGCCAGACCCGCTTTGAGCGCTGCCCTTCCTATTATATCAGAGATCAATATCACACCCTGCCCACCAACCCCGACTATCACTATATCACATTCAGAAGTCCTCATTCCACCACCTCGATCGCGCCCTTCGGGCATATCTGCGCGCAGACTCCACATCCTGTGCAGAGCTGATTTATGAAAGCCTTGTCAGAGAACTCTATTGCCGGGCATCCGAAATCCACACAGAGCCTGCAGCCAGCGCACTCATCTGTGACCCTGTAACGCCTGATCTTCTCTCCCCTTCTTCTCGCTAGTATCCTGCAGCTCGCCTTTGCTATCACCACAGAGAGACCTGCAAAATCCCTTGCTCGCGCGAATGCGCTTACGGCTTCATCGAGATCGTAGGGATTTATGGATTCCACATGACCTGCGCCCAATGCCCTTGCAACATCCTCCAGAGAGATGCTCACGCTCTCCTGACCTGTCGCAGTTATACCCGTGCCCGGATGCGGCTGATGGCCGGTCATCGCTGTTGTTGAATTATCCAGTATCGTCAAGGTCAATCTTGATTTGTTGTAGGATGCGTTCAGCAATCCGGTCATTCCCGAATGGAAGAAGGTCGAGTCTCCGATGATGGAGCATATCGGTCGATCCTCTCCTCCAGACCTCATGCCGCTGCCGATGGTGACACTCGCTCCCATACATAGACATGTATCAACCGTGCCCATTGAGATGCCCATCGTGTAACAGCCGATATCGTTGGGGTATACCGCATCCTTTCCGAAAGCCTTTCGCATAGCGTAATATGCTGCCCTGTGTCCACATCCAGGGCAGAGCGCGGGCGGTCTCGGAGGGACTATCTCCGCCCCTGGAAGCTCCTGGGGTTTCACGGTATCGATGGCAAGCATTCTAGCAATCGCGTTTCTCACAATCAGCAGATCCAGCTCGCCGGCTCTGGGTATATCCCCACTCTCTTTTCCGAGGATTGTGAGCTCCGGATTGCAATCTCTCGCCGCGATCTCGACCTGCTCCTCTAAGATGGGCTCCAGCTCCTCTATCACCATGACCTTGGATGTATGGCTGAGAAGCTTTTTCAGCAGGCCCTCTGGCGGCGGGTATGTGCCTATTCTCAGAAGGGAGAGATCCAGGTTGAGATTCGCTATCGCCTCCTCAGCATAAAGGCCGGCTATACCTGAGGCTATAATGCCCAGATCGCCGTTCAGCTCCAGAATATTCCACGGCGCGGATTCAAGCGCCTTTGCGATATCTTTTTGCTTATCGATGAGCTCTCTGTGAAGCGGCCTGGCATGCACAGGCAGAGCGACCCTTCTTCCGGGATCCTTCTTGAAGCCAGTCCCTCTCCTCCTCCCCCTTGGGATTTCGCCCACCTCCACGTCGGCTCTCGCATGTGAGACACGTGTTGTGGGCCTGAGCAGGACTGGTATTCTGAAACGCTCTGAGAGATCGAATGCGTACAGAGTCATATCCTTTGCCTGCTGGGGATCAGCTGGATCTAGACAGGGGACGCATGCGAACTGTGCATACCGTCTGCTGTCCTGTTCGTTCTGAGATGAATGGCAGTAAGGATCATCTGCCGAGACGACTACAAAACCTGCGCCGACTCCGAGATAGGCTAGTGTCATGAATGGATCGGCTGCTATATTGAGACCGACATGCTTCATCGTGGCAACAGATCTCGTTCCGGCCCATGAGCCGCCTATTGCCACCTCGAGCGCGACCTTCTCATTGACGGACCATTCAACATGCATATCATAATCGTCCGCGACATGAGAAAGGGTCTCTATTATCTCAGAAGATGGCGTTCCCGGATAGCCCGCGACAAGACCAGCGTTGGCTTCCAGTATCCCCCTTGCAATGGCCACGTTGCCCAGAAGGTATTCTCGCATAAAATGCCCTTTAGATATCGTCTATTTATGACTTGGCACACGCATCTGATTTGCAGTCGGATAAAGCAGCAAGCTGCAGCACCCATTTACCGAATCTTTCCGGATAATCAAAAGCAGCTCCGATAACCAACGAAAGCCATCTCTCAGGCGTTTGTTAATATTCAGCCAGGTCGCGGTGGCATGCGTCGAATGACGAGGGGTTAGAAAGAAAAGTCTGTGTCTATAGATATCTTTCTCTTATCCACGCAGGCCAGTGCTGCCGGATCTTTCCGGATAAGCGCTGAGGCCAGTTTGTTACGCTTCTGCATGTTAGAAACACTTAATTCATATTCGGACACGTCCGTGCTGCCGATCGCAATGCTTAAATGATGATCTGCCATCCACATCATCTTGTGCCGCCGTGGCTTAGCCCGGTTAGAGCGGCTGATTCGTAAGAGCATCTTGCTCCGGGATATCAGCAGTTCATGGGTTCGAATCCCATCGGCGGCTCTCAAGGCAAATCGTATTCTTGAATTTGATTGAGTGGAAGTGAAGATCGCTAGCTTGCGATCGTTCTCAAACGCGTCCCTCTGCTATCTCCACGCATGCCCTCCCCAATTGTAGCAAAATTTCCTCGGAAAGTTATTATACCCATATGAACATAAAGTATGGGGGAAGGGTAGCTTTGAAGGGCATTGTAGCATTGTGATGCGAGAGCTTGCGGCTTTCTCGCAACAGGATCTCAATCTTTCGTCTTAACAGAGTTAGTTTTGTCTATCTGTTTTGTATATTATATTATGATAGTAAATATTAGTTTGGCGGCTCAGCTCCTTTAATTTTGGCGGACATACTGTTATACAATAGACCGACAACTTTTTTATTTGATACCTTTATTAAAAGTTGGAGCTTACGAGTATATGATATCTTTAATAGAATATATAACTAATACTTAGTAACGTTACCAAAAAATATAAATATTTCTAAGTAGATTAACTCTTACATCTAAAAGGATGTATGGGTGGTGAAAAAGCATGAAAGTAGCGATATTGATGGCTTTGACCTTCGCATTGGTGGCAACGGCAGCAGCACAAGATTTAGCTCCGCTTGCAGGACTAGGAACAACCCAGACATCATTCATAAGTACGAATGGTGTCTATTCGGCAGGTGGTGCGGGCTTCGCATTTCCGGTGATACCAGGACAGAATTACAACTACGATGACATATATGTCGCAAATCCTAAGATTCCAGATGTAGCAGTCGCGACTCTAGGCGGATTAGCAGCTAACGCAAAGACTGTGACCAAGAGTCAGGATGCAAATGCCTGCTGTGAGGTTAGTAATGCCTCGCCAACAATCAACATCGAGCGTATAGGACTGCCAAGCCAAGTAGCTCTGGCCTCATTCGGAGGCAGCAGCGCCACTAACACAGTGACAATAACCACACAGCAGAAATGAAACAGGAGCAGCAATAAACTATGAGATGTATGCAATCTCCCATCAGCGCGTTGTTTATGCTGATGGGTGTTGCATTGATTTTTGCGCAGGTTTTTACTGCCGAAGCGCAAGACAGCGTTCAAGGTTTATCCATAGATAACGTCAGAGATTTTCATAAGGATTTCCTGCAAGGATCCAATAAGCTCAGCCTTTTGCAGGATAAAGCAACGCCACTGCCCAGGGATTACCAAGCCAGATCCAATTATGCGTCTAACCCCAATGATCTTGTGGCTCTGAACTCAAATATAAACAGAGATCTCTCATACGGAGGAGAGCCTGGGAGCGCTCCGAGGATAAACTACATGGACATATCGCTGGACAAGATAACTGTGATAGCCATCAACATGGGCAGAGGCGGAAATGCCGTTGCTACGTCCAACATAATGATAACCCCTGTACAGTCGCAGTGCTGCACCCCATCTCAACCAGCATTGAGCGATAAGCTCAAGTGATATTTTGGAGAGCAGCGTTGCAATTTTGCATTTACTTTTGCATTTTAAAATCGCCCTCAAGCTCAGAATATCCTCATCCTGCCTGAGACGAATTCATCGACGAGATCTTCTGCTCTGCCGAGCCAGCCGTCGAGTATGGCCTCTGCCTCATAGCCTGCATTCGCCGGACCGGCGATGCTCACAGACTTTATGAGGGGCATGTCGAGTGGAGACCCTATCTTGCTCACAAGAGTAACGCAGGCCTCCTGAACGCCATCTATCCTTGAGATCTCCTCCGCAGCTCTCTGGGCGATCACATTGTAGATCTTGCCGACATGGTTCACCGGATTCTTGCCTGCTACGGCCTCCATCGTCATCGGCCTCATGGGCGTGATCAAACCATTCGCCCTGTTGCCCCTTCCGGTAGCACCATCATCCCCCATCTCGGCAGAGGTGCCGGTGACCGTGAGGTATATGTTCTCATCATGATCAGCTGCATTTACATCCGCCTCCACATCGTAAACGCTCCGAATCGTCTCGCGTATCCGGGCCTTCATCTCTTGGTATTCCTCCATAGAGAATATGTAACGTGAGACTGCAGCTGCTGCAACAACTACGCTTATCCGATCGTCGCATCTCACAGCCATGATCTTCCTGTCCTCGCCGACGCCTTTTACATCTTTGATCATCTCGTCGATGGCAAGAACCATGGATTCAAGCGGTCGCAGCGGCGCGAATCCGGAGCCGATCGATGTGTCGTTGGCGCCCTTTCCTATCAGACTCCGGAGCTCTGGAGAGCCCTCTCTCGTTCTCGGCTCCACGACGAATTCCTTCAGGTTTCGAACCGTTTCTTTGATGTAAGAGCTCGCGGCGTTTGTGATGACCTCATTAATCGATCCTCTGACGGAAGTAGCCCGGCCGCCGATGACGATGGATGGCGGCTCGACTATTCTGCCTCCGCCGAATCGCGGTTCCGACTTACCACCTATGATGAGAACCTTGTCCACATTGTGGTGCATGATCTCCCCGAACTCCTCCAGGTAGATCTTCGATAGCTCTCTGGAGATCGACTCTGAAATACCATCTGCGAGTGTATCAGGATGCCCTATGCACTTTCGCTCCACAACCTCAAAGCGAGGGTACTCGAAATTCCGGAAGGTTATCAACGTGCCCGACATCCTGTGTGCGTGCTCTCTTGGATCCCATATAGTTACTGGTTGAAGTTCTACTCGGTATAATAGAAACCTTCATGACCGAGGTTCACCCATGGGTATGAAAATTGTCTGGAGGCATCTTCATACCAAAACGGAGATCTTCCTGCAGGTTTAGTTGGTAGCCAGACGAGAACCAGATCAAAAGGCTTGAGGATGCATTAGAGACTTGCGGGCAGCTCTACAAATCGAGTGTTGGCAGATGGGAAGAATTCCGAAGGGATTTACTTGATCAAGCTGCTTGGCTTAGACAGGAGGCCACAGCGGGCAGCCAAAATCTCGGTGGTAGATATGCGCGTTCTGAGAAAGAACCTTCGAGGGGAGGAGGGAGAGATATCTCTGATAGCGGAGAGCCTCGACGATCTATGGCATCTTAAACATCTTGTCTCGCCTGGTGATCTGGTCTTCTCAACCACACAGAGGAAGATCTCTGGCGCTACCGACAAGATACGCCCGGAGAAGGCGGAGCGCAGGACGGTCAGGTTAGGCATAACAGTCGAGGCTGTGGAGTTCCACACGTACTCCAACTGGCTCAGGATACATGGCGTGATAAGGTCAGGGGTCGATATAGGATCGTATCATACCCTCAACATCGAGATCGGCTCGGAGATCTCGATCATCAAACGCTGGCATCCCAGTGAGCTTCAGAGGATTGAGGAAGCAGTTGCTGAGTCCAACCGGCCCAAAGTGGTAATCGCACTCATCGAGGAGGGTGAGGCCACAATAGGCGTCCTCCGCCAGTTCGGTGTGCAAACTGCTGCTGAGATCCGGGGCGGCAGCGGGAAGGGCTCTGGAACCAGCGCGAGGGATGAATTCCTCCGCACGGTTGCGGAGCAGATAGTCAGCGCAGCGGGAGACGATGCATACGTAATCCTCGCTGGCCCGGGATTCGCAAAAGAGGATCTCAGGAAGGTTTTGGAGATAAAATACCCGGATATCCTGAAACGCCTTACGATGGATGATGTCTCCTCGACAGGAAGATCCGGCTTCCAGGAGGTTCTCAGAAGGGGCGTCGTCGATAGAATCGCGGAGACGTGCAGGATATCACGCGAGACGAAGCTGATCGATGATCTTATGAAGGAGATAGCGACCGATGGAAGGGCCGCATATGGCATCAAAGAGGTGGAGACAGCGCTGAACTACGGGGCAATAGAGATCCTGATGGTTCTCGATAAACTGGCGCGTAAGGATGAGCTGGATGCGCTTATCAGAGATGTCTCAAAGGGGAGAGGGAGAGTGGTGATATTCAGCTCGGAGTTCGAGCCCGGAGAGCGGCTCGAGGCGCTTGGAGGGGTTGCAGCGCTCCTGAGATTCAAGCTGCCGAAAGAGGTAATTCAATCGCGTTAACCTTCTATATGAAAATCGAGCAGCATATCGAATTGTTGTGAATTGCTCTACGGATAGATTTACTTTTAAGACATTTTCATAATTAACTTTGTTATCAAGTCATCCCAACCGCAGCGAGCAGCGGGGTATTCTCATGAAATAAAGCCTATAGAGATAGATGGAATGCACTACAGCACCCTTTTGCTCATTTGAATGGAACGGACGATTTGTTTATATCCAATCTCGCACTCCTCGATCGAAGAAGGTGATACGGTTTGATGAGCATAAACGAGATGGGCTTTGAGGTGTTCGAGGAGATGTTGGATTTAGCAGACGATTTGAGGATAGAGGTCCTGGAGCTCGAAAATGGCGCTGTTGTTGTGGATGCCGGCGTTAAAGCGCCCGGTGGCCTCTGGGCCGGCATATTCCTGAGCAGAATATGCATGGCAGATCTCGCCGATGTTCAGATAATCCCTTATGATCTCAATGGCTTGACGATTCCTGGAGTACAGGTTATAACAGATCATCCGGCGATATCCTGCATGGGCTCGCAGTGCGCGATGTGGCAGATCAAGGTCGACAAGTATTTCGCGATGGGTAGTGGCCCTGCAAGGGCTCTGGCTCGAAAGACGAAGGAGCTTTACGAGAAGATTGGTTTTGAGGAGTATTCCGATGTTGGCGCTCTAGTTCTCGAATCAAGCAAAATACCAGATGCCTCAGTTGCGGCTCGCATAGCGGAGATGTGCAGCATCGAGCCTTCGGATCTGAGAATAGCTGTTGCTCCAACAGACTCCGTGGCTGGAATGGTCCAGGTCTCGGCGCGGATAGTTGAAACTGGACTGCACAAGCTCTTCTGCATGGGATTTGATATAACAAAGATCAAAAGCGGCTGGGGTGTAGCACCAATTGCACCGGTAACAGGCGATGCAACGAGATGCATGGGCGCGTCAAACGACGCTATAATCTACGGTGGCGATACTTACTATACCTTGGAGTACGAGAATGTGGAGGAGCTCAAGCAGTACGCCAAGAAGATGCCATCTCTTGCATCCAGAGACTACGGTGTGCCTTTCTACAATGCATTTAAAGCCGCGGGATTCGATTTCTTCAAAGTCGATCACAACATATTCGCGCCGGCGAGGGTGACGATGAATGAGCTGAGCTCCAGAACCACTATAACCAGCGGAAGGCTGAACTGTGAGGTTCTCATGGAGTCGTTTGGAATCCAGGCGCTCTAAGCATTGTCGTCCTAAGCGTTGATATGGGAGACCACGCAAAACCCGTCTCGAGCAAGAGAGTTTGATAGTAGCGCCGCTGGCCATCTACCGAACGCCATGGCACTTCAGCGGCGCCAGCTAGTCTGTAGGATTTAACGTTCTCGTTTTGTTCAGCTCCTCCATCCTGAAGATCAGAGTTTTGTTGCGCACCAACTGATTCTATGAGATGACGGCAAGATGCTACAATCTTCCTGCGGTTCTCTTGTTGCAATTGTACATGGCTGCGAGAACCTCTGCAGCCTGCTCCGGCGTGGAGTAAACGGGTATGCCGGCTCTCTCCAATCTTATAACATCATCGATCACAAACTCCTTCGACGCGACAACAGCCAGTATCGGTCTTTCCCTGTAGTCTATGGATCGCAGCGTATCTACATAGGAGCCAGCGATCTCTGTCTGGAGGACCACTATAAAGCTCCCGACATCCTCGCTCTTAACTCCGATCTCTATCGTCTTCCTGACCTGATCTGGCGTCTGGTCGAAGGTGAAATCCACCGGATTCATGCCGCCCACGTATCTTGGAAGGACGCTCCGGAGTTCTTCCTTGAGCTCATCCGATAACTCTGCGAGCCGCATACCGTTGAGTGCGATAGCATCTGCAGCCGCAACTCCGAGAGATCCCGCATACGATATCACGAAGACGCCATCGTTCTTCGGCAGCGGCTGCTTGGAGAATGCCCTGGCAAGGGCGAACATGTGCTCGTTGTCCCTGGCCCTTATTATCCCGGCCTGCCTGAAGACCGCGCTGTATATCTGATCGTTCCCCGCCAGCGATGCCGTGTGCGATGAGACCGCCTTCTTGCCGGCCTCGGTCCGACCGGTCTTTAGAACGATAACCGGCTTCCGTCTCGATATCTCCCTCGCGACGTCGATAAACCTGCGCCCGCCCTTGACATCCTCGAGGTACATGCAGACTACCTTTATGTTATCATCACCGCCCACCGCTTCCAGCATATCGGTCTCATTGAGATCCAGCTTGTTTCCTATCGTCGCTATTATCCCGAAATCGAGGATCTTTCTGAGACCCCAGAGGTAGCCAGCAGCATACACCCCGGCCTGAGCTATGAGCCCCACGTTGCCTCTGTTGAGATCATCGACAACTCCGATCGATTCCACAACCCCAGAGTTGGTGTTTATGATGCCGGAGCAGTTGGGGCCGAGAAGCCTGCAGCCATGTTTTTGAATCACAGATCTTATCTCGTTCTCTATCCGCTTTCCCTCATCGCCGAGCTCTGCGAAGCCGGCTGACTCTACAACTATGTACTTCGCACCCGTTTCACAGCAATCTCTCACAACATCCGGCGTTTGGTTCGCAGATACCAGGATTATTGCAACATCTACAGCCTCGGGAACATCTTTTATGCTGGGATAGGCTTTGACGCCCTGAACCTCATTCACATTCGGATTGACGGGATAAAGCCTTCCTTTGTAGCCGTGGGTGAGCAGATTGTAAAAAACATTCCAGCCGAGCTTCCCCTTTGTGTTTGAAGCTCCTATTACAGCGATGCTCTCCGGGTAGAAAAGACCCCTGAGACTTCCAGCGCTTTGTGAGATCTTTTTCTCCGTTGGAGCAGAGTCATGGAGTATGATCCTAGCATCCGCGATCGTGTAGCCCTTCGGATAGACGAATATGGGATTCAGATCCATCTCTTTGATCATTGGGAACTGAGTGACGAGCTCCGATACCCTCATTAATATATCCTTGATCGCGTCGATATCCGCTGAGATCCCGCGGTATCCTCTGAGCAACGGATATCCCTTTATCTCCTGTATCATCGATTCTGCATCTTCTTCAGAGAGTGGTAGAGATCTGAAGCTCACATCTTTGAGAATCTCTACAAAGATGCCGCCGAGCCCGAACATGATCACAGGCCCGAAGATCGCATCTGTTGTGACGCCAACTATGACCTCTACTCCCGGGCTAGCCATTCTCTGGACCGAGACGCCGATCATGCCTTTATCGCGAAATGCCGAATAGATCTCATTGTATGCGTGTCTAACAGCAGTTTCATCGAAGAGATTCAGCTTGACCCCGCCCAGATCCGATTTATGAAGCACAGCGGGGGAGAGAACTTTCATCGCAACTGGATAGCCTATCTGGTTTGCGATAGAAACTGCATCATCCGCAGTCGCTGCAAAGTATGCGCCAGTTGTCTCCAGTCCGGCATCCATAAGAATGCGCTTGCTCTCATGCTCCATCAGATATGTTCTTCCATCTTTAAGCACCTGTGCTGCTATATTCCCGAAGTTGTCGGTCATTTAAACTCCCTGCCGTTTGCTGAATAGCCGGTCTCACGTTGGTAACTTTGACAATTATCTGTTTATCTTCTTTCATTAAGATATACGTTTTGTGTCAAATAATGACAGACATTGTGACTTCCTCTCAAGTCTGATGATGTGAGTTTTCCACAGGAGTATGCAATGCGTTACAACATCTCATATAGATGCAAATGGTGCGCTTTTTGTCTTAGAAAGACACTCATGACCAAAGGTCGGGTTCGGAGGCGTTTTCGTAACAAGAACAATCAGCTTGAGGAGCCCTCAGCTAAGCATAATCACCTCAATATCTGCCGGCAGCTTTGGCACAACATTATGATGAGCGCCGATAAACAAAAGTCCGGTCTCGCCATCGAGAAGTGTTTCGGATATTCTTCTTGCAATGTAGCAATCCCTCTCCTCGAGAAGTTTGTCTTTTACTCTGTTGTAGGCATCTAAGGCTATCCTCTGCTCATTCTCATCACGTGCTGATATCAGATCCTTTATGTGCTTGTACTCCATCAGCAGAAGCTCCGGGCTCTCCGTGGCCTCGATCGTCGCACCCTTCTCCATTAGCTTTAGGACGATCTGATAGTTTCTGCTGCCCTTTGAGGCTGCATCTCTTACGATTCTCTCGCCGAGATCGCCTCCAGCTGGCAGACCATCCTGATATATTCTGAGACGATTTAGGTCTAGTCCGAGGTTATCAATCTCCCTCTCGAGTTCATCCCAGAAGCGCTCGATCCTCTTGCGGTTTTCTTCCCATCGCTCCTTACCAATCCTAGAAACACCTATCCTCTCCAACCCATCTCTCATCGATCCCATGTCTGCAGGCAAATGGATTATTCTCGCAACGATCAGTCTTCTCATCGCTGATCTTTTCACAAACATGCTTTAAATCTCTTGGCAAGCTTGTAGTTCCAGGTTTCGATACGCTCAGATTGTATATCCGAGCACAACGCTTTAAAGAGTACGGACGACAATAGGCCAGTTGACTGCGGCCCTATGTGCGATATTCATCGCTGCGATGTGGTCGGCCGGTCCAGCGAAACCCGCACAGCTCACATCTGAATTCGTCTCTCGCGGGGCCGGTTGTGTGCCCAGCGAAAAAGCCGCTTCTGGTAATTACACGCCTCATTAAAGCGATGCATAGTCTCCAGGAGAAGTTGATACTGCTCATCGCTTGGAGCAATCCGGACCATCAAGGTTTGAAGCATCTTACTGAGACATACACTTTTTATATATATTTTTCTATATCAGCAATGGACCTGTCCGGATAAGCGCTGAGCCAGAAATTTTGACCTTTACTGCTTCTGCATGTCAGGAAAGACTTAATCCTTATTCTGACAGATCCTCAGCAATGAGGCTAGCTTCCTCTCCGGCCTGATGACCGGAGTCTCCGCTACTACCACCCCCATACATCTGGAAAAATGGTTCGGGGACATTTTCATACCAAATCTGCGGTGTGCCCGATTTTCATATGAACACTTTATGCTTATTCGGACATCCAGCCGGGCAATCGTCAGATTGATGTGATCTGTTGGCAATTTGAATAGCATGGATGCTGATTTGAAAAGGGCGGTGGAGTTCCACGGCCATATGTGCCCCGGTCTGGCGATTGGATACAGAGTTTCGAAATACGTGAGGAATCATTATAGAAGAGCTGATGATGAAGAGCTTGTGGCCGTTGTTGAGAACAACTCCTGCAGCGTCGATGCCATCCAGCAGATGCTGGGATGCACCTTCGGCAAGGGCAACCTAATATTCGTGGATAACGGAAAACAGGTATTCACATTTTATCACAGGGGAGATGGCAAGGCACTTAGGATATACTTCAAGGACGACATCCTCCGGGAGATATTCAGTCGGGGCCGGGGAGAGGAAGAGCGATCGAAGGCGATAGATGCTATACTGAGTGCCACGGATGAGTCCCTGCTCTCTGCCAGAGAGGTGGATATGCCAGAGCCTCCCAAAGCTCAGATACATCCATCGATCCAATGTCAGGAGTGCGGGGAGAGCTTCATGGAGATACGCGGGAGGCTTGTAAACGGAAAGATCGTGTGCAAGGACTGCTTCTTCAGGATGATATAAAAAGGAAGGTTGGGCGAGCTTCAAAGCTATCTAGGGAGCGTCAATATCTCATAAATGTCCTTGTTGGGGTTCACGAGAAGATCCTCGGCGATCCTCTTAGCCACTTTCTCCGGCTCCCCTCCTTTTATGTAAAGCTTCCAGATGGTGGCACGGTGTACAGATCTGATCTCCTTAAGGCCCAAACGCTTCACAAGGCGGTCCCTTATCGATATGGCCTCACCATCCTCGATCCAGAGGCTGACCTTAACAGGGACATAGCCGTTCTCCAGATCCAGCGAGCCGATGGATAGTGAGAAGCTCTCCTTGTTCTCATTGACGAGCTCTCGCGTAAGCTTTTTTATCAAAGCCTCCGGATCTTTTACATCATCTGTTTCTATGCTCAGCAACCTCTCGCGCTTCACATCCTCCAGGATGCCATGGTAGCCCATGCGCCTGAGAAGTGTGTTTTTGACAGTAGCTGCCTCTGCATCGGGTATTTTCAGCCATACTCGAAGGTTGATTATCATAATCGCCTCTCCTCTATCCATCTCTTCATAGATTCAAAGATGAGCCGACCGGGGCCATATCCATGCCTTCTCGGATACTTTGAGGGGAGCTGCCATGAGAAGAGGGCTCTCTCCGGATGTGGCATCATTCCCAAAACGTTGCCTTCGGGATTGCATATACCCGCGATGTTCTCTGTAGATCCGTTTACATTCACAGGGAACTCTTTGATGATCTCTCCGCGGGGGCTGCAGTATCTGAAGACGACCTGATCGTTATCGATGATCCTATCGATGATCCTCCTATCCGCTGCCACGAGATTGCCCTCAGCGTGTGCGATTGGTATGTTCAAAAGATCCCCTCTTTTAAGAATGTAAGAGCCGCTGCATCTTTTTTGGTCCGCCTCATGCCTGAGCGTGGTCCAAGCACAATAATAGCCACGCCTCACTATCTCATATCCTCTGCGCATGACGTTCTGGGCGAGCGCAAGCCTCACACCATCTCCGAAAGGAAGGATCCCGGATTCCACCAGTACCTGAAAGCCGTTGCATATTCCCAGTATCGGCTTGCCCTCTTCCGCCTCTTCCTTTAGCGTATTCATAACAGGCTCCTTGGATGCTATAACGCCTGCTCTCACCCTGTCCTGATAGGAGAATCCGCCGGCTATAACATATCCATCGAAGTCGCAAAGCTCCTGCTCAGGCCTGTTCCACCGGAAGATCTCTCCAGCCATGCCGCACTCCTTTACGGCTACAAGCGTCTCGTATTCGCAGTTCGTGCCTGGGAACTGGATAACAGCGATCCTCATCTCATCGCCTCCTTAAGGCCGGAGGCCCACGCCTCTCTGGCAGCATCCAATTCGAGATTCAAGATTCTCCTTCCATTCCTTGTGATCTCGATACAGCCGCTTGAGACGCTGCCTATCCTTATGGGCTTTATGTTGTACTCCCGGGCGATGCTCATGAACTCATTATCTGCTCCGCTCTTAACTTCTACAAGAAAACCTGATGACTCTGAGAAGAGAAGGACATCGGATCTTAAGTCTCCCAATCCAGAGATATCTAAGCTTATACCATGCTCTGAGAGCATGCACATCTCAGCTGCTGTTATCGCCATCCCGCCGTTCGATATATCGTGTGCTGCTAGGAGGAGATCTCTATCGATCGCGTCGATGACCGTATAAATCATCGATCTCTCAAGCGGGAATCTCACTATCGGTACATTTGCTCCTGTGATGCCCCATATGACCCTGTAGTACTCCGAGCCGCCTAGCTCATCAAACCTCGGGCCGAGGAGGTAGATACCATCCCCCTCCTCCTTCAGGGACATCGTTATCGCCTTGCGCACATCGTTTATTATGCCTACACAAGCTATGACAGGCGAGGGATCTATCGCCCCCTCGGGGGATTCGTTGTAGAAGCTCACGTTTCCGGATACAATGGGCACTGGCTGATTCGGATAACCCTTGAGCCAAAGGTTCTTCGCAGCATCTGCGAGCCCTCGAACCGACTCCCGGAACTCCCAGAACGCCTCTGGCTTCTCAGGATTTCCGAAGTTGAGGCAGTCGGTCAGAGTTGAGGGTGTTGCGCCAATCGCGGCGACGTTCCTCATGGCCTCGGCAACCGCTGTTGCGCCACCCCAGTAGGGGCTTATCCTCCCATAGAAGGGGTTCGAGTCGACCGATAGCGCTATGCCGAAGTCCTTGCCCCTCACAGGCGCTATGAGACCCGCATCCGCCTCACCGGGCCTTATGACCGTGTTGCCCTGAACCTCGGTATCGTAGTACCTGTAGATGTGCTCCCTCGAGGCGATGTTCGGAGAGGCCAGCATATCCAGCATGACCTTGTTGAGATCATCTGGCATTCTCACAACAGGCTCGAGGAGGTTTCTTATTCTGGGCTTCCATCTCCTCTCATACCTTATGCCACCTGTCAGATGCTTTATGGGCACATTTACTACTACCTCTCCTCTGTGAAGAACTATGTATCTCTCATGGCTGGCCATCCTTCCTATGACACTCGCCCTTGCACCCTCATAGACGTTTGGCAGGTCCCAGTCCTCATTGTATATCCTTAGAATCCTATCGCGAAGCTCCCTCGGAGCTATGATTAGAAAGCGCTCTTGGGTCTCTGCAATACATAAGACCTCTGGGGGAAAATCTCCAGCCACATGGAGCTTATCGAGATCTATCTCCATGCCATAGCCGCCTGCGGCTCCCATCTCGGATGATGCGCAGGTGAGACCACCGCCTCCAAGATCCTTGAAGCCGATCTCGATGCCCTCCTCCCGCACCAGTCTGAACAGATCCTCGTTCGCCTTGAAGAGGACGTTCTTCAGGAATGGGTCCGGAATCTGGACGGCACCGCGATTCGCCTCTTCCTCCTCTTCTCTTAGAGTATCAGATGCGAAGACAACTCCGCCGAACCCAGACGAGTCTGTTGGCTTTCCGACTAAAATCACATCATAGCCCTTCTCGCCCGCGCCTGGCGGCGCACGTGATCTTATGATCTCGCCCCTCTTCACCACACCTATGGCGACTACGTTCACAAGACAGTTGTAGTCAAAGGATCTGCTGAAAACCACATCACCTGCTATTACGGGCACGCCGAGCGCGTTACCATACTGCCATATTCCATCAACAACGCCCTCTGCAACCCATCTGACCCTGTTTGCCTCACTTCCATAGGGATCGCCAAAACGTAGAGGGTCTGCGGTCGCAACAACCCTTGCGCCCATGCAGTTGACATCACGCACAATTCCTCCAATGCCTGTTGCAGCCCCCTCGTTTGGAAGTATCTGGCTGGGATGGTTGTGGCTCTCGTGTGATATAACCACACACCATTCATCATCTATACTGACTATCCCGGAATCCTCGACAGGGCCCATTACGACGTTCGGCCCCTCAGTGGGAAGGAACTCTCTGAGCACAGATCTGCTGCTCTTGTACGAGCAGTGCTCGGACCACATGGCATCGTAACAGAACAGCTCCGCTATCGTCGGATCTCTTCCCAAGATAGATGCTATGGACCGCGCCTCTGATGCAGACATGCCGATTCCAGCCCTGCGCAGGCTCGACTCGAGCTCACTATCGGCAAGACCGATTACCTTCAATGGAGTACACCTCGGATGGATGCTCTCGCGTCGGGGGCGTTTATGAATATATCGATGGAGACACGGGACCTGTCCTGATAAGCGCTGAGGCCAGTTTGTTACGCTTCTGCATTTCAGAAACGCTTAATCCTTATTAGGACACGCCCGAGACGCGGACCTTAAGGCGATGTGATCGATCTCATAGATGCATGCTCTCCCAAAACTCTTGTTCGAGGCATTCACCACTCGAAGATACTGCCATGAATGACGAGCACAAAGCATGTTCGATTAAAAAAGTATGCCGCAAAAAAAAGAGCAGCAATCAATTCATCTGATGGAGCTTGTAGAGCCCGGTCTGGACGATTGGGACTGGATCCTGAGGTTTCCAATCCTCTCTGAGGAAGTCGTAGATAGCGTAACCAGCTGCAAGCAGCTGCTTGTCCTTGTTCTGCCATACTGCATAATCAACCGGCGGCACGAAAGTGCTCGGAGTCCACTGATCGCTAAGCACGCTGTATATGTCAGCTGTTCCGTTTGCGAGCGTCTTGTTCTTATCAGGCCATACTGCAGTATCATTTATGGGCATGAACTTGCTCGGTGTCCAGCTGTCATTAAGGAAGGATGCTATTGACTCTGTGGTCACTATCTCGGACTCCGGTGAGAGATAGCTTACATCAATCCCAAGAACCGGGGTCAGCATCAACAAAGCAATTGTTAGTGCTATGATCTCCTTCATGATTCTCGCGTATTACGGTAAGGCGGATAAAGCTTTCTGTCAGTAAAACCGGACCTGTCCGAATAAGGATTAAGTCTTCCTGACATGCAGAAGCAGTAAAGGTCAAAATTTCTGGCCTAAGCGCTTATCCGGACAGATCCGTTAAACCGGTCGTCTTGAAAGATTGGTCCGGCTAGATTTCAAAAATAGAATGGGTTCGGGCAGAAAAATGCCAGAACCTCATCTTACCGTGACCTTTATAGTCTTATCCAGCCGACAGCCATCGATTGTAGCGGTTACCCTGAAGCTCTTCTCTCCCTTCGAGCCGAAAGTCGAGCGCATCCTGTAAGTGCCCGTGGAGATCTTGGTGAGTGTGCTCCCCTGCTTTGCTGCGTCCTGCGGGCTCCATGTCATCTTCAGAGCTGTGGGATCTGTGAGCTCTCCGTAGTTGTTGTAAAATCTCAGAGTCATCGTATAGGCACGATTTGCGATTCTCGAGGAGAAGCTCGCCCTGACATCACAGGGTCGCAGAGTGCTCTCGATTCTAAGAGGTACCGCGTAGACATTGTGATCTGCGCTATCCAGATATGAGAGCCAGTAAAGCCCGTTCCCGTAAGCTAGAGATGGCCATTCTAGATCTCCGTTAAGCGCTATCCTCCTCTCGATGTTGCTCCAGTCGCGCTTGTACCTCTCGAGGACTATTCCATCATCGGTTCTGTACACCAGTATGAACTCGCCATTGCTCCACATCAGGAACGGCTGATCTTCCTCGCCCAAATCGCCTGTGAGCCTTCTCGTCTCCAACACATTGAGATTCATATCGAGCTTCTTCACGAAGATATCGAAGCTCCCGCGCTCCTCTGATACATACGAGACATATAGATAGCCGCTTGCTAGGACGATTGTGGGGACGTCCTGGTAGTACTGGTCTTGTGTGAGCAATACCTCACGCAACGGCTTCCACGTGGGATCGTAACGCGCCAAGCGTATATCGCCACTGCTCGAGTCGCCCCCCTCCCATGATTGATAGGCCAAGAGGAAATCATTGCCTACCTTCAACAGAGCAGGTGAGTCCTCATCGTAGGGGGATGTGGTGAGCCGTTTTGTCTCCAATACATTGAGATTCGTATCGAGCTTCTTGATGAACAGATCGAGATTGCCCTTCTCGTTCGAGACGTATACAACGTAGCAGTACTGACCGTCGTAAAGGACAGAGGGTCTATCCTGATAAGCGGTATCGCTCGTCAGGAAGACGCTCTTCAACATCTTCATATTGCTATCATAGCTCTGTATCTTGATATCGCCATTGTTGCCCTTGCCCTTCTCCCAGGACTGATAGACAAGCACGAAGCCTCTATCGGTGGATGCCAGTCTCGGAGCATCTTTTACTTGCATCCCTGTTGTCAGACCCTTCTTTGGCTGAAGAAGCCTGTAGACCTGGCCCTTTGCGCTGTCGTAAGCGTTTGCCGATGCATGCTTGCCATCCCTGGCATAGACGAATACGGTGTAATCACCAGCATCCAGCAGCCCTGGCGTCCATGTCCAGGTGTTTGAGGTCGACCAGTCTCTCACGATCTGCCATGTGTAGCCCGTCGATGGCCCTTTGAGCCAGAATCTGTAGTAGATCGGATCCCTCTCCGGATCGGTCGCGAGAGCTGTCCATTTTATGGTGCTATCGCTGCTCTGCGGGCTCGGTTTGTCTGGAGATAGCGAGGTGATCACAGGAGGCATGTTCGGCCTTACAATGATATTGAAGACCGCTCCGGCTTCATCGTCCCAGCCCGCTGGAGGGGCATGCAGGCCGTCTCGTATCTGCACAAGAACCCTCGACTGGCCTATATCGATATCGGATGTCCTCCAGGTCCACGTGTTTGAGAGAGACCAATCCTGCACAACCTGCCATGTGTAGCCCGTCGATGGGCCGTTCAACATGAATCTGTAGTACACCTGGTAGCCCTCGGGATCAATCGCCGTAGCTGACCATGCGATCGTACTTCCCGCGTACTGCGGGCTCGGCAAACTCGCGCCAAAGCTCGTTATCACCGGCGGCAGATTCGGGCGCGGGATGAATCCAAGTATCATGTATCCGCAGATCTTCTTGTCGTCGTGATCGGGGGAATGCTTGCCGTCTTTAACATATACCATTATCTCGTTGAATCCGATATCTGCAAACGATGTCTTCCATGTCCATATGTTTCTGCTGGTCCAAGATGTCATCTCCATCCATCTATAGCCTGTGGCCGGTCCTTTGAGCAGGAACTTGTACTGCAACGGATCCCTTTCTGGATCCCATGCCACTGCCTTGAAGCTGATCCAAGCGCCTGGATACTGCGGGCTCGCCCTGTCTACCATTATGAGCTTCATCACCGGCGGCTTGTTGGTGCTCTTGAGCGTGAAGCTCTTTGTCACCTGGAGATCGCCGGTATCGCTGTGGTATCCGTCTCTTATCCAGACGCGCACCTCGTAGGTTCCGGGCGCTAGCCCGGCCGTGTTCCAGTTCCATGTATTAGCACTCGACCAGCTCCTCATCTCATGCCATAGTCCAGAGGTGGACGGCCCCTTGAGCCAGAAGCTGTACTCCAGCGGAACCGTGGATGTGGCAGATGCTGTCCAGACAACCACAGTTCCAACATCCTGCGGGCTTGCCGGATTCGACGTCAGTGTTGCTCCAGTTGGCAGGGACTTGTAGTTGCCAAAGTCCATGCCGGTCTTTGTCTCAGCGGGACCAAGCGTTACAGTGTAAGATCCACCGGCGGGCTTTGTTACACTCCAGCCTGGCTTTACAGTCTCTGTGATCGTGTAGGTCCCGGGCTCGAGACCGGTGAAGTTATACCAGCCATCATTGTCAGTAATGGTAGTCTTTGTGTAGGTGCTGTTGCTTATCTTTATCTCCCAGCCCTGCAGCCCGATCTCGCCTGCATCTCTAACGCCGTTGTTGTTCTTGTCGTTAAACTTGGCACCCCAGACAGAGGCCTTCGTCGAGACATACCTGTTGCCGAAGTTCTTTCCTGTAACGTTGCCGATTGTCACGATTACAGTATGAGATCCATCTCCGCCAGGATATGTCTGGGTCCAGCCGGGCCTCGAGAGCTCGCTTATCTTGTATGTACCAGGTGCTATGTTTTCGAATTCATAAGATCCATCAGCTTTCGTATACTCTGTCAGTGTTATATGTACGCCTACGCTTGTTGTGCCGTCCAGAACTATGCCCCAGCCGGCTATTCCCGGGTCTCCGGAATCGCTCCCATCACCGTTCAGATCGTTGAATTTCCTGCCTGATATGGAGTATACGCCTGCTATTCCAAAGCTCGCATCGATTGTTGTGGTCGTCGTCACAGTCACTGTTATAGTCGAGGATGTTATCACCACATATCCCTCTGGCAGTGGATCGCTGATCGTGTAGGTTCCTGGGGCGACGTTATCGAATACATAAGTTCCATCGCTGGATGTCTTTGTGCTTCTTACGACCTTTCCGTTCTCGATGAGATTGACATCGCTTCCCGGTATTCCGGGTTCGCCCTCGTCTCTGACCTTATTCGCGTTCAGATCGTAATACTTCATGCCTCTTATGGAGAGGTTGCCTGCAACACCGATGTCGAAGGTGGCATCCGACTCGCCCAATTGTATCTCCCTGCTCTCTATGGTCTTTCGCCATCCCTCTTGTGTTACGAGATCCACTCTGTATGTTCCAGGAGATAGTTTGTCGAATCTGTAAGAGCCATCAGCTCCTGATTCCACCATGGCTGTGACGTTCTCTCCCTGGAGCAGTGTGATGCTCCATCCGGCCACGCCCTTCTCATCACCATCCCTAATGCCGTTGAGATTTCTGTCCTCAAAGACGATGCCAGATATCGACCTCAGGCCGGAGTTTCCGAAGTCTATGTCGGGTATGCTTGATTCCTTGACCTCCACGGTGTAGGTAATGCTCTTCGGAGCCGTCTGGCTCCAGCCATCCTGCTTCAGCTCTTCCACCTTGTAGCTGCCAGGGCTCAGACCATCGAATGCGTAGAAGCCATCTTCTAGCGTCGTGGTTGTTCTCTCGGTGCCATCTGGCATGGTCAACTTGATGGTCCAGCCTGACAGTCCGGGCTCGCCATCGTTGATGCCATTAGCGTTGAGATCGTTGAAGACCTTTCCTGAGATCGTATATCCTATCAGCCTGTTCCCGAAGTCTACGCCTGTGATATCAGAGTCTGTGATTGTGATCTCTCTAGATATGGCGGTGGCATTCCATCCCGGCTTTAGAACCTCTCTTACAATGTAGGTCCCTGGCGTGAGATTTTCAAATCTATATGCACCATCATCGCCTGTGGTCGCGATGCTCTCTGTTGCATCGGGTCTCGTCAGTCGTATCTCCCAGCCAGCCAGGCCGGGTTCCTCATCCCTCACACCATTATTATTTTTATCCTCAAATATTGTTCCGCTGATCGAGAAAGTCCTGGCCTTGTTGCCGAAGTTGATTCCCGTTATATCGGAGTCTGTTAGGTTAACAGCACGGCTCTCAGCTGTAGTGGCATCCCATCCTGCTCTGGCAAGCTCTCTTACAGTGTACAGGCCTGGAGCTAGGCCATCAAACCTGTAGTAACCATCGAAACCTGTTGATCCCTGTACCTCGGTCTGGTTAGGCATTGTAAGAACGATAGTCCAGCCTTCGATACCCACCTCCCCAGAATCCATTACGCCGTTACCATTGAGATCGTTGAACTTGTAGCCGGAGATGCTCATCACTTGTATATTCTCCTCGGAGATGGGTGGTGTTACATTGATGGGAGCTGTAACGTTCGCACTGACGTTCTCCTCACCAATCACTGTAACGTTCTCCGCAGCGGCTGCTCG
>CAZMZV010000032.1:0-2821 GCA_964570975.1 uncultured Methanotrichaceae archaeon
TGCTCCTCTATGAACCTTCTCAGGAGCTGTGAGAGCGATGCTCCTGGCGCGTAAGATCTTCTGATACCTATGCCTACATTCGCCACATCGGCGCCGAGGGGTATGATCCAGGCGTAGCCGCCGGGCGCGTATCGTTCGCCGAAGTACATCTCGGCCGCGTCTCTGTCTATCTCAACATCGGCCATCTCGTACTCCAGACAGACCCCGGGCTCATCTCTCGGTCTGACTCCGATCGCCCTGGCGATGCATGACATAGGACCATCGGCGCCGATCACTACCTGACATCTCGGAGCGGGCCCTTCTCTTAATGATAGAGAATCGCCTGAAACCTCGGCCCTCGTGCCCACAATCAGCCTCGCTCCGGCGCGCGCTGCCCTCTGCGCGAGGTATCTGTCAAAACCGCGCCTGTCCACGCATCTACCAGCTACATCGAACTCCGCCCATCTCCCGCCTGGAGCATATAGCCTCTGAACCCCCGTCCTGTTCAGCACAAACCTCTCCGGAATATCGATGAGCGTCTCGGGCAAGATGGCATCCGGCAGCAGTTCTCTAAGTTCGAACGGCTCTGGTATGAATCCGCCGCACTGTACAGGGCTGCCTATCTCCATCTTCTTCTCCACAAGAAGGACCTCTGCGCCGTTCCTGCTTGCAATCTCGGCAGCTGTAGACCCGGCCGGGCCGGCGCCGACGACTATTACGTCCACATCCTCAGGCAGATACATCTCATCTCCCAGCAGGCAGGGATGTCGTGTAGCCCATTCTGAGAAGAGACTCCTCTATCTCCTCCACGGCGAGATACATCTCGTCCTTGAATCTATCTGTGCTCGAGATCTTGGGTTCCGCTGAGAGATATATCTCCATCTCGTCCCCTCTTGACATCTTCACGCACGCGAGCATGTCATGCTGCGAGAGCCTGTATGCGATATGGCTCCCCGTCGGCGTGTACCATTCGGGATGGCGCGAACGCAGATCCTCGACAAGCCCGTCCCAGTTCATCTCCTTCTTGATCAACGCGCCATCCGCTCTCAGCGGGTTTATCGCGAGCTTCAGATCGAGATGCGCCCTCTCGCCGAATCTCCTCTCCCCGATCATGCTCATTATGATGGGATACCTCGAGTTCTCCCTGTCCACGGTGAGCATCATGCCCCCGAAGAGCCTATCAGCGATATCTGAGAAGAACGGCGCGAGCCTTCTCTCATCTGTGGGTGGCGTCAGAAGCGACACCGCGACAAATACAGAGGCGCTCAGAGCAAGGCCGAGAAGGACGCCATGCTCTGTGAGATACGGCGAAATGGTATCGAGAGGGCTCTTGAGTACGAGCTTCTCGTAGATTATCAGGATTATCTCCACACCGCCGCCGACGATGACAGCTGCAAGAGCACCCCAGGATGTGGCCCTCTTCCAGTAGAGCCCGCCCACGATCGGGAAGAAGTATGATGTCGTTCCTATCACGGTCGCGATTATCACGGCCTCCATTATGCTCTCCACGTTGAGAGCGATGAACGCCGAGATGGCGATCATGATGACGACAAGAATTCTGCTTATGACAAGCATCTCCCGCATGGTCGCATCCGGCTTTATGAACCTGTGGAAGATGTCCCTTACTATGCATGATGCTCCTGAAGTCGCAAAGGTATCTGTGCATGACATCGATGCGGCCGCGAACCCTATCGTCAGGAAGGCCACTGCCAGAGGCGGTATGTTCTCGGATATGAATCTCAGATACAGCATCTCCGCCTCGAGCTCGCCCTCCGGAAGCGGATATATCGCGCGCAGCGAGATCGCAGTCAGGAAGCATGCAGCGTAGACAAGAGCTAGAAGCAGCGATCCTATGAGCAGGCCGAGCTTCGCGCTCCTCTCGTCCTTCGCGGCCCAGACCTTCTGCCAGGGATCCTGCTCAGCGATCCAGCCGGGAAGGAGGGCGAGTTGAAAGACCAGGGCTCCGAGGACTCCGCCCATCATGAAGGGATGCCACCACTCCTCTCCCAAGGACCTGCTCTCCGCGAGCAGTGATATCCCATGAGCTGATGAGACCTTCATCGATAGCAGGGCGACCGTCAGAGCCAGCCCCGCGAGGAATATATACTGAACCCTGTCTGTCCAGACAACTGCTCTGAATCCGCCGAGGCTGACATAGGCTGCTACGGCGATCGCCATGATCATGACAGCGTATAATGGCTCGACTCCGAAGAAGGTTCCCAGGACAAGCTTGAATCCTATGAAATCGACCACCGAGAAGAGTATCATCATAATTGTGATCGCTACAGCAACAGGCGCTCTCACCCTCGGATCGTACCTGATCTCGAGAAGCTCCGGCTGGGTCATCGCTGGTATGCGCTTGACCCTTCCAGCGATCAGAGCTATCAAGGCAAGAGCAGCTATATTCGGAAAGACCCAAACCCAGATGGAGCTGACCCCTATCAACATGAATAGACCGGTCGAGAGCAGGAGCGCGCTAGCTGTGAGCCAGGAGGCTGCTGCGGATAAACCAAGCGATGGCGCCCCGAGCTCCCGGCTAGCAAGCCAGAACTCGGTCACAGAGCCCTGCCGTTTCGATGATACGAATCCTATGCCGATGAGCACCGTGATATAAGCAATCAGTATTATGAGAAACACACTATACGGCTCCATGCAGTACCACCGGTGGGCCACTACACAACCCCAGTATAAATAAACTCGGACATCCTCAGTTTTGTGGAAGAAAAGCGGACTTTTTTTGAGATGGGACGGTTAGCCAGTTTTCGCGAAAGCACCATATACTAAAGATGCAGAGCCTGGGTCCGGGATAATACATGAGGAGCGATATCACCAAGGTGGGACC
>CAZMZV010000032.1:2921-21448 GCA_964570975.1 uncultured Methanotrichaceae archaeon
TCGAGGGAGATCATCGAGGACTCGATAGAGCTTATGGTCCAGGCTCACCAGCTCGATGGCATTGTGATGATACCGACCTGCGACAAGATCGTGCCAGGCCATCTCATGGCCGCGGGGAGGCTCGACATTCCGACCATAGTTGTGACAGGCGGACCGATGCTTCCCGGATACGCATGCGATAGAGAATTGGATGTGATCAACGTCTTCGAGGAGTGGCAGAAGGGCGGTGATATATCTATCTTAGAGGATCTCGCGTGCCCCGGAGCCGGCTCCTGCGCAGGTCTCTTCACCGCGAACTCGATGGCCTGCATGACCGAGGCGCTCGGCCTGAGCCTGCCTGGATGCGCAACGGCGCACGCGGTCGATGCCAAGAAGATGAGAATCGCGAAGCTTTCCGGGATGAAGATAGTGGAGCTCGTGAGAAAAGGGCTCACGGCGCGCAAGATAGTTACACGCGAGTCGTTCGAGAACGCCGTAAGGGTCGACATGGCGATAGGGGGATCGACCAACACGGCACTGCACCTTCCCGCGATCGCGGCCGAATTCGATATCGATCTGGAGCTGGAGGTATTCGACAGGCTGAGCCGCGAGACGCCGCACCTCGTCAATCTGAGGCCAGGCGGCCCATATCACATGCTGGATCTAGATCGCGCTGGCGGCATACAGGCCGTGATGCAGAGACTCTCATCCAAGCTGGATCTGAGCGTTCTTACAGTAACGGGAAAGACGCTCGGCGCGGTTCTCGCGGACTTCAAGCCTGTGAATCCCAAAGCGAACGCAGAGGTCATAGCGACTCTGGAAAAGCCAGTGCATCCGGAGGGCGGCATAGCCATACTCAAGGGAAGCCTTGCGCCCGAGGGATCTGTGGTGAAACAGACGGCCGTCTCGAAATCGATGCTCGTGCACAAAGGGCCAGCCGTTGTTTACGACTCAGAGGAGGAATCGATGAAGGGCATCCTCAGCGGCGAGGTCAAGGCCGGCGATGTCGTTGTAATAAGATATGAAGGGCCGAAGGGCGGGCCAGGCATGAGAGAGACGCTGGCTCCGACATCAGCGATTGCAGGTGCTGGTCTGAGCGAGTCCGTGGCTCTCATAACCGACGGCAGGTTCAGCGGCGGCACTCGCGGGCCATGCATAGGCCACGTCTCGCCTGAAGCTGCTGTCGGCGGACCTATTGCGCTTGTCGAGAATGGGGATGTAATATCCATAGATATACCGAACAGGAGATTGGACCTCCTCGTGGATGAGAATGTTCTGGAGAAGAGGCGCGCTTCCTGGCACCCGCCGGAGCCGAGGGTCAGGGGCGGGGTTCTGGAGAGATACAGAAAATCGGTGACTTCGGCCAGCAAAGGCGGAGTTCTGAGATGAGGGGCATAAGGTGCTTCGTCGCCGTGGATCTGCCTGAGGAGATCAAAAGCCATCTTCCAAGCATACAGGAAAGGCTCTCGATGGATGGGCTCAAGCTCGTGGAGCCGGAGCTGGTGCATATAACCCTGAAGTTCTTGGGGGAGGTGCCGCAGAACAGGATCGATGCGATCGTCGATGCCCTCAAGCAGATAAAATTCGCTCCCTTCCAGGCGCACATCAAAGGAGTGGGCGCATTTCCGGGCCGCTCGATAAGGGTGGTGTGGCTCGGCGCCACAGGCTCCTTTGATGAGCTTGCGCTTGCAGTAGATCGAGCGCTGGAGCCATTCGGCTTCGAGCGCGACAAGAGGTTCAGCGCGCACGCAACCCTCGCCAGGGTGAAGGACCCATCTTTGAGCCGTATTCTCGCTGAGAGGCTAGCGAGCATGGCGGATCTCGATCTGGGCGAGTTCATGGTCGATAGGTTTTATCTCAAGAAGAGCACTCTGACACCACGGGGGCCGATCTACGAGGATATCGCAGAGTTCAGAGCTTCTGAATGAGGTATTGAGAAGGGTAAGACCCTCGGAAGAGGAGCGGCAGCAGCTATATCGCATCTCATCCCATCTCCTCAGCCGGATAGAGGATGCCGCGAGAAGAAAAGGTCTCGCCTGCAGGGGCATACTCGTCGGATCTGCTGCTAGGAACACATGGCTCGCCGGCGATCGCGATATCGATATATTTCTGGCTGTGCCGGAGGACGGGGATATAGGAGAGGCTCTGGAGCTGGCCAGGGAGATAGCGCCGGTGCACGAGGAGAGATACGCGGAGCATGCGTATGTGCATGCGGTCATCGATGGTTTTGATGTGGACCTGGTGCCCTGCTATGATGTCAGAGATCCGGCCAGGATAAAATCAGCGGTTGATAGAACACCCTTTCATTCGCAGTACGTCTCGCAGCGCATAAAAGGCCTCGAGGACGATGTACTGCTCTTAAAACAGTTCATGAAGGGTGTGGGGGTGTACGGCTCCGACCTCAGGACAGGTGGCTTCTCAGGGTATCTGGCGGAGCTTCTCGTGATCTACTACGGCTCTTTTCTGGGAGTGTTGGATGGCGCTGCCTCTTGGCGTCCTGGAACCAGACTCGAACTCTCTCAGGGCAGGAGCTTCAAGGACCCTCTTGTGATCGTGGATCCCGTGGATCCGAACAGGAATGTTGCCGCCGCGCTTACCCTCGATAAGATGATGGAGTTCGTAGCATCGGCGAGATGCTTCCTTAAGAGCCCAAGCATCGAATTCTTCTTCCCCCCGGAGGTCTCTCCACTTCTGAGCCGAGAGATCGTCTCGGAGATGGAGCGAAGGGGAACCGAGCTCGTACTTGTGGAGATAGAGGCCCCAGATATGGTCGATGATGTTCTCTTCCCCCAGATGAGAAAGGCGGAGGCCGGGATAAGAGCATTGCTGGAGCGCGAGGGGTTTCAAGTGCTGAGAAGCGATGTGGAGCTCGAGCGCGGAGATGAGATAAAAGCGCGCCTGCTCTTCGAGCTCGCTGTTTGGGAGCTCTCGGCAGCGAAGAGGCATATCGGCCCTCCAGTCTGGGAGCAAGAACATGTCTCTAGATTCGTGGAAAGCAACCCCGCGCCGCTTTCCGGGCCGTACATCGATAACGGCAGGGTTGTCGTGGAGATACCAAGAAGATACAGAAAAGCTGTGGATCTTCTCAGAGGGGAGATCCAGGGGATCTCTCTGGGAAAGCACCTCTCCTCTGGCAGTCGCAGGATTCTAGCCACCCCTGATATTCTCGAGCAGATGGACGAGAACCTGGCGGTCTTAATATCTAGATATCTTAAAAGAAGTATCCGGGTATGCTAGGAGAAGCATCCCCAGTAGTTCTTATGGACGTTCTTAACCTCCTCTATCCTCTTGGCGAGCTGTGCGTCCTTCTGGGGTAATACCAGTGGCACATCGCCCTGGAACGCCTTGAGAACCGAGACGACGGACGAGGAGAGTGTATCCAGACGGTAGCCGCCCTCGAGAGATGCCACCAAGCGTCCATTCGAATGTCTATCTGCTATATCCTTAACAAGGCCTGCGAGCGCCCCGAAGCCCTTCTCGGTAAGCCGCATACCTCCCAGCGGATCCATGAGATGGGGATCGAAGCCGGCCGAGACCAGGACTATATCGGGCTTGAACTCTCCTGCTATCGGCATTAGTATCTCCCTGTATATCGCAACGTAGCCGGCATCATCTATCCCAGGAGGCAGAGGCACGTTGACCGTGAATCCCTTCCCCTTCATGTCTCCTACCTCTGTTATCCTGCCGGTGCCCGGGTAATGCGGATGCTGATGTGTGGAGAAGAAGAGAACCGAGTCGTCCTCGTAGAAGATGGCCTGTGTTCCATTGCCATGATGCACATCCCAGTCCACTATGAGCACCTTTTCGATCCCATGCGTCTGGGCGTGTCTCGCAGCTACAGCTATGTTGTTGAATACACAGAATCCCATTCCTTTGTGGGGTGTGGCATGATGTCCAGGCGGTCTGACCAGCGCGAAAACGGGCTCTGGATTCTTCAGAACAGCATCGACTCCGGAGCAAACTCCACCAGCTGCGAGCAATGCAACATCATATGAATCTTTTGATAGAACCGTATCGATGTCGAGACGGCCCCCGCCGCGCTCGCATATGGCTCTGACCTGCTCGATGTAGCGGCGGGAATGGACAGCCTCTATCATATCGAGGGTAGCGGGCCTGGGTTCTATCCTTTTGAGATCGAGCCCTTCTCTCTCTATCCTCTCCATAATGGAGATCAGGCGCTCCTTTCTCTCAGGATGCTCATAAGTCTCGTGCATGAGATAGGCCGGGTGATAAACAATGGCTGCTTTATTCATATCATGTTATTTCGCCACTGCTCTTTATAATAACTTTCTCAGCGAGTGACGATTTATCTGAATGGGGTGAAATTGCTGAGATAGCAGCCCTGAAGCTCTTGATCCCGGCCGCGCTCTCCTAATCGGAGAGGTCGCTCTTATGATGGTCTTATGATTGCAATAATTGTGTGTTCGCAATGCATAGTTTAATCTTGAAATGATGTTAGACGAGCGCGTTCTTATTATCATCCGATGGAGCGGAATGACCAAAAAGGATATAATAGGGAAATACTCTATCACTACGCTATAATTCCCAGCAAAGGGGGAATTTATGGAGGGTGATGAAGCTATAAGTCTGTGAGGCTGATGCCACAGGGTCTCTGCAGTGCGTTCCCTGCATGGCATATTCCAGACTTTGCTGGGGCAATAGTTTTAAGAATAATCAGACTGTATGTTGCAAAATAATCCGATATGGGAAGATAGGAGGTTAAAATATGAATAAGACTGCAATAATGATTACAGCGCTGGTAGCAGTACTAGCGACAGCGATGGTAGTCGGCGCAGTCGATAAAGTTGAGATTCGAGGTGCTGTTCAGGAGGTTGTAGATGGCGCAACAGTCACCTGGGATCCACAAAACTTCGCCGGCTTCTACTACGATATCGATGATGGGCTAGGCAACGAGCAGATCACGATGACGATCACCGGTAACAAGCTCGAGGAGCCCAACGGCGTCAAGTACACCACATCCGTTCAGGAGAAGGAGTTCGAGTTCGAGGGCTGGGGCTGGTATAACTCCATAGGCTTCCTGGGTGATAAGTACTTCGCTGGATACAGCGACAAGAAGCCCACCTGGGAGGGCAAGGAGATAGATCCTGAGCTCTACAAGCAGTCCACCGACAGGAACACGCTGGTCGATGAGCAGCTCCTGAAGGTCCTGATCGATGATGATACGGAGAAGACGTTCACATCCGGCACACCGCTCAAGCTGGCAGATGGCTACGAGCTCTTGATCAAGTCCATAGATGTCGACGGCAACAAGGTCTACGTGGAGCTCATGAAGGACGGCCAGAGCGTTGACACCAAGGTTATCTCCCCGTCCAAGGAAGGCGCCACGATGACCGATCAGACATACTACTACAAGAAGAACATCGGTGACACCGAGAAGCTCGTCATAATCGGCGTCCGCTTCAAGAACGCATTCCGCGGCGCTGATCAGGATATCGCAACCGTCAAGGGCATATTCCAGGTATCCGATCAGCCGATGGATGTCTCAGTTGATACCGAGTACGACAAGATGAGGATCTCCAAGGTCGATGCCACCTCTATCGAGATGGACAACAAGGACAATGCCATAACGCTGAACAAGAACAAGGACATAGCGCTGATGGCAGGCATACATGTCAAGACCGCTGATCAGGATGTCATAGATGCTGAGAACCCGCTCAGGTTCTACATATACAAGGAGATCACCGAGCCTGGCACATACGAGATTCGCGGAGCAGTACAGCAGGTTGTAGATGGCGCAACAGTCAGCTGGGATCCGAAGACCTTCGCCGGCTTCTACTATGACATCGACGACAACATCGGCAACGAGCAGATCACGATGACGATCACCGGTAACAAGCTCGAGGAGCCCAACGGCGTCAAGTACACCACATCCGTTCAGGAGAAGGAGTTCGAGTTCGAGGGCTGGGGCTGGTATAACTCCATAGGCTTCCTGGGTGATAAGTACTTCGCTGGATACAGCGACAAGAAGCCCACCTGGGAGGGCAAGGAGATAGATCCTGAGCTCTACAAGCAGTCCACCGACAGGAACACGCTGGTCGATGAGCAGCTCCTGAAGGTCCTGATCGATGATGATACGGAGAAGACGTTCACATCCGGCACACCGCTCAAGCTGGCAGATGGCTACGAGCTCTTGATCAAGTCCATAGATGTCGACGGCAACAAGGTCTACGTGGAGCTCATGAAGGACGGCCAGAGCGTTGACACCAAGGTTATCTCCCCGTCCAAGGAAGGCGCCACGATGACCGATCAGACATACTACTACAAGAAGAACATCGGTGACACCGAGAAGCTCGTCATAATCGGCGTCCGCTTCAAGAACGCATTCCGCGGCGCTGATCAGGATATCGCAACCGTCAAGGGCATATTCCAGGTATCCGATCAGCCGATGGATGTCTCAGTTGATACCGAGTACGACAAGATGAGGATCTCCAAGGTCGATGCCACCTCTATCGAGATGGACAACAAGGACAATGCCATAACGCTGAACAAGAACAAGGACATAGCGCTGATGGCAGGCATACATGTCAAGACCGCTGATCAGGATGTCATAGATGCTGAGAACCCGCTCAGGTTCTACATATACAAAGAGGCCACAATAGAGGGCGCAGCTCCTCCGGTTGTTGAGGAGAAGCCAGTGGTTGCGGAGAAGCCTGTAGTCGAGGAGAAGGTCGAAGAGGTCGCTCCACCGGTCAACGTGACTGAGGAGAAGCCCGCAGTCGAGGAGCAGAAGGTAGAGGAGAAGCCTGCCGCTGAAGAGGCAAAGCCTGCTGAGGAGAAGGGCGCTCCCGGCTTCGAGGCAGTCTTCGCAGTGACCGGCCTGTTGGCGGTCGCATACCTCATCAGCAGGAGGAAGTGAGGAGAGCTTATCGCTCTCCAGCTCTTTTTTTAGAGGTATCTACCTCGGGATCTTATATCCTCGACCCTTTCGAGTACTGCATCCGCCCGTTGGTACTCTCTTCTGTATCCTCGCTTGAACGCCTCGATAAGCGATTCCGCGTCATCATGGGTGCTCTTGAGCGTCTGGAAGTATACATGCACATCAACACCCTGTGCCTCTAGGCTCTGGTCGTGATAAGCTAGGCCGAAATCGATAAAATAGATCCTTCCGTCTTTCAAAATCATGTTTGATGTCGTCAGATCTCCATGCACGATACCGCTTCTGTGAAGTTTGCCAACAAGCTCACCAACACGCTCGGACAGCGCAGGCGTTATGATATCCTTCAGTTTGACTCCATCTATAAATTCCATCACGAGCTCGAACTTTGATATATCTCGAATGATCGGCGTGGGCACACCTGTACGCCTGGCCTCTGCCATTATCCTCGCCTCCATAGTCGTCCTTTCAACACGAAGCCTCTCATCGAGCTCCTTTAAACGGTAGCTTTTCGGCAGGCGCCACTTCTTTACAACATCGCCGTTACGGGTGAGTATCGCCTCAGCTCCTCTGCCTATCTCATTCTCCATCACAATCCACCTCCGAGCGACTTCCAGGCTTTGACGAGCCCTATGCAGCCGGTGATCATCATGTCCCCCCATGGAGCGGCCTCTATAACATCTTCGCCCATAAAACGCAGAAATCGCGCCCTTCTGGGGCCTGTCAAAAGAACCGCTCTGATCCTATCGGGGATGTACTCGATGTGAGCTCCATGCCCTCCATCCTCGAATATCTCCTGATTCGTGAGATTCCCAGCGCAAAGTCGTTTTACGATAGACTGCAAACGCTCCACCGATAGCGCTGAGGTGTGGTGCTCGAAGAGCGCTGTGATTCTGTCTTCATCCACAACAGCGCCAAGGGTATGTCCGTTCCCCGTATTGATAACTAGAGCCGGCATCCTGCATCTCGAATCCTCTAAGGCGCCAAATACAGCAGCTGGCCCGGTGTCCATAACAACTGGATCGATGTGGTTCTCCTTCAGATACCTCCAAACAGCGACCATTCTATTGAAATGGGCAGGTGGTTCTTTGTAGGCGAAATCCTCGATCCGACCTCCTCGCTTCAGAGCCTGAGCAAGAAGCTCAAATCTCCTCACCCTGTTCGATCTCTCGGGAGAGAATCCGTGATCCTGTACAGCGACCGCTATGCAATCTGGAATCGTCACACCAAACGAGCCAAATGCATCTCGTATCGCTTGAAGGTCGATATCTTTTGTTGATATGCTAATACAATCGCTCTCCGGCTTGTCTGTTATTATTACACCAAGCTCTCTGACCCTCTCCAGGTTATCATGTATGCTCAGGGCAGCATCATCAGTTGCATAGACTCTATAGCCTGAGCTGAGATGTCGTTTTATAGCAGCGGTCGATAGCCCACCACCCATTGTGTATCCATGCAGAAAGACATCTCTTCCAAGCGCAGTCGCTCTCCCGATCCGCTCGGCGACTATGGCGCTGCCGCTGGGCATTATCATCTTATAAAGACCTTCATGCTCTACATCCTCCCTGTACAGGAGGATATCCTGGGTACCTGCACCCACGTCTACTGCAAGCATCGCATTCTCTCCAGCATGGGAGCTGGAGCGCAATTCATCGATCATCCACTTCCTCCACAGTCTTTAATATTATTAAAGTAATAATTATAGGAATATTAAGATCTTTATATTTTGATTCGATCTCGATACCTCCATCAAGATTATTCATATCCGTCCACCTCTTGGCGATTCGGCTTAAATTGCTCTTCATACTCGCACGATGGCCTGAGGCGCGGAAGCGCCTTAATTCAGGTTAGAGATACAGTCGCTGATGTAAATCTATTGATCTGAAAAGATCTTCAGCACCAGCAGCATAGCACAACAGGTTTATTTGTTATTCTTTTTGGATAAAGTGTTGTCTCCTTATTTCACAAAAAGACATATTAATTGTACTAAATGGAAAAAGTTATATGCTTCTGCCGTTAAAACTGAGCTCATGGGCGAGTACGTTCTGAGGTGCGCGGGCTGTGGGAGTTCTCTCCCTGAGAACGCGACCTCATGCCCTCTCGATAACGGTCTTGCTAGGACGGATTACGCGAAGAGGAGATTCGATCCAAAAGGGCTTCCAGGCATCTGGGCGTTCATAGACTGGCTTCCCATCTCGCACCACAACCCGAGCACAGGAGCGGGCTCGATAACATACAAGAGCACAGGTCTCGCGGAGGAGCTCGATCTCAGCGAGCTGTACATAAGCTTCTCCGGCTACTGGCCCGAACGAGGAGCATTCATGAGGACATGCAGCTTCAAGGAGCTCGAGGCAGCTCCCACGCTGCAGCGCCTCTACGAGATGAGGATCTCCGAGGTCCTGGTGGTGGCATCCGCAGGCAATACCGCCAGGGCGTTTGCGGAGGTCTGCTCGATAACAGGCCAGCCTCTTGTCCTTTTCGTGCCATCATCCTCTCTTGAGAGGCTCTGGACCACAGTGGAGCCCGGTAGGATCTTGGTCGTCTCGGTAGATGGTGATTACTTCGAGGCGATTCGCCTGGCTGATACGATCTCATCGCGGGAGGGCTTCATCCCAGAGGGCGGCGCGAGGAACATCGCGAGAAGAGATGGCATGGGCACTGTAATTCTAGAGCATGTAAGGCTTTTCGGATTCATTCCGGACCACTACTTCCAGGCCATAGGCAGTGGCACAGGAGGTATTGCCGCATGGGAGGCCTCGATGCGCCTGATCCATGATGGTCGTTTTGGTGACACGCCGCCGCGTCTGCAACTAGCTCAAAACATCCCCTGCGCTCCTGTGTACAGCCTCTGGCATGATCGGCTATCTGATTTCGATAAATGCCCGGAGGGCATGTACGATGATGTACTGTTCAACAGGAGCCCTCCTTACTCGATTCCCGGCGGGGTGAGGGATGCTCTTCTCAGCACCGCGGGAACAGTTTACGGCATAACAAACCAGGAGGCCGAGAGGGCCAGCCGTATGTTCAGAATGCTTGAGGGCATCGATATACTTCCAGCAGCTGCTGTTGCGGTTGCATCTCTGATATCCGCGGTGGAATCTGGAGAGGTCAAAAGAGACGAGAGGATCCTGCTGAATATCACTGGCGGAGGAGTCAGCCGCGTGGAGGAGGACTTCGAGCGTATGAGGCTGAATGAGACAATCCGAGCAGGGAGCACAGACAGCTCGGATGAGATCTTGAATATGATACGATCTTATATGGAGTGAGTTTTAAATGATTATTACTATAAAAGGTGGAGTGGACAAGGATGGCAATCCGGAGGCTGTGAGCGAGGTGGAGATAGAGAGCGGGGAGATCGTGGGGATTGTGGGGCCGACTGGCTCTGGAAAGAGCACGCTCATCTGCGACCTGGAGCAGTTCGCTCAGGGAGACACGCCCTCTAGGAGACGAATCCTCATAGATGGTGCCATTCCAAAGAATGATCTCAGATACGATCCGCGAAGGAAGCCCGTGGCACAGCTCTCTCAGAACATGCATTTTCTTGCTGATATGAGCGTTCGGGAGTTCATCCAGATGCATGCGAGGAGCAGGGGCAAGGATCCGGATCTTCTCTACAGAGTTGTTGAGATGGCAAACAGGCTCACGGGCGAGCCCGTCGCCCCCGAGGACCATCTGACGGCTCTGAGCGGGGGGCAGTCCCGAGCGCTGATGGTGGCAGATATCGCTGTAATAAGCGATTCTCCGATAGTTCTGATCGATGAGATAGAGAACGCTGGAATAAAGAAGAGAGAGGCGCTCAGACTTCTCTCTGGCGAAGGCAAGATAGTAGTCGTTGTTACGCATGACCCTCTGTTAGCGTTGATGACGGAGCGCAGGATCGTCATGAAGAACGGAGGCATGGTGAAAGTCATAAGCACCACTCAGGAGGAGAAGAGCTTCTGCGAGGATCTGGACAGGGTGGATAGCTGGCTCATATCTCTCCGCGAGTCGATCAGGCGGGGCGAGTCCATCAGCGTGATGGAGGCCGCATTTTGAGATTCGCTGTTATCGCTGGGACCCCCGGATCCGGCAAGACCTCTGTTCTGATGCATGCCATAAGGCCGCTGCAGGATCTGGGTTTGAGACCTGCTGTGGTGAAGGTGGACTGCCTCTGGACCGAGGATGATGCGAGGATAAAAAGGCTTGGTGTGCCCGTCTGCGTTGCTCTGGCGCGTGATATGTGCCCGGATCACTTCTCGATATACAACATAGAGGAGATGATCTCATGGGCCAGATCCCAAGGAGCTGATGTTCTTATCAATGAGACCGCAGGCCTCTGCCTTAGATGCGCGCCTTATCCGGATGGAGGGCTCGCTGTATGCGTCATCGATGTCACATCCGGGCCCAATACTCCATTGAAGATCGGGCCGCTTCTCACCACCGCGGATGTGGTTGTCACAACAAAGGGCGATCTCGTATCACAGGCTGAGCGCGAGGTCTTTCGTGAGAGGGTGCTTGAGGTAAACCCTCGCTGCAGGATCGTGGAGGCAAATGGGCTCACAGGCAAGGGTTCAAAGGAGCTCGCGGATCTCATAAAGAGCTCTGATGATATCAAGGAGGATATGCAGCTCAGGCACAACCCGCCGCTTGCTGTATGCACGCTCTGCACCGGCGAGCTTAGAGTCTCGAAGAAGCACCACCGTGGCGTTCTCAGACATATGGACGGATTCACGGAGTACATCGGAGAATGAAAGCTCTGGAGGGGTTATGGCTTTAGAGGATCTGCTTCCCGGTTACAACTGCGGCGAGTGCGGCTATAAGAGCTGCAGGGATCTTGCGAGGCATATAAGCCGAGCTGAGGATATCTCCCGCTGCCCTTTCATGTCGCAGGATCGTTTCAGGGATCGTTCAGCGGAGATCGTGAAGATCTTGGAGAAAGGCATACACGAGGAGAGGATCGTGGGTGTTATGGATGGCCTCCAGGCGGATCTCTCTCTCGGACCGCTGGAGGGCGAGAATTCGTGCAGGGAGGATTTACATCCATTTGATAGCTTCGTGCTGAAACCAGGAGATCTGATAAGATACAGACCGCTGGGCTGCCCGATAACACATTTCGCGAAGGTCATAGATTTTGATCACGGGGTCGCCAGAGTTCATATCGTGGGGCCACTCTTTGGCGATAGGAACGCTTACAAGGATCTGGGGATATGCATGGTCATCGCCTTCGAGGGGAATGTAGTGAAAGGAAGAATGCCTGATGTCGGCGAGACGGTTAGGTTTCTTCCGGAGCACTGCATGATGCAGAAGGTCCACTCGGGGGTTGTGGTGCATTCTGAGGGTAGGCGAGTGCGCATAGAGGCTGTGGATCTGAAGGTTTGGTAAGAGATCACTACTAAAGTTCAGCTGTTTTATAAAAATCGCATGGTGCAACGTCCTCTCTTAAGGCCGGATTACGTCACAATGCTGAGGGCTTCGAAGCAGAGATCATTCAGGCATGATCATCTCTCAGGATGGCGTTTTCACACGCCACATCCACATAGATAAAAAAACAAAACATTACTACTATCAAGAGCTGTGAGCCGTGGAATCTCGATCGCAAATTATCCGGCAGTTACTTGCTCAGAAGAGGAAAGCCTTTAAGCCCATCAGCGTTTCTCTAATTGTCATGTCCGGCGCCGCCAATTTCAAGATCGCAGCGCTCATAAAAGCTTTGGAGGATCTGCGCCTCCATGTTGGAGTTAGTGATCTCTCCATCGGCGGAAAGAGATTCAATGCCCAGCTGCTATTCAGCGTGGCTAATGCATGCCTCAGGAATAGAGCTGTCCTTCTATACGGCGGGATGGGCGCAAACAAGACCACGTTGATAAACATCCTCGGCAGCGCCTTCCTGAATCTGAGCTTCGATGAGGTGGAGAACCTCATGATCACGGGCCATCCCGAACAGACAGAGGAGAAGATCATCGGCTTCATAGATCCCAGACAGTGGATGCATTCATCGAGCAACGAGCTCAAGGTTCTATGGACGCCATGGGCTAGATCCAGGTGGAAGCTCATAAATGAGATCAACAGATTCCCGGCCGGAAAGCAGAACTTGTTTCTTGAGATCCTGCAGAAGAGAAAGATAACATACGCGGGGCAGGTGCTGGAGCCTGGTGATACGTGCTATTTCGCCACCATGAATCCCGAGTTCAGCTCTACCTATCCGGTAGATGAGGCTCTCATGGATAGAATATCGGCTTGCGTTCCTGCGCTGCAGCCGAATTTTATCGCTGGTCTGAATCTGGCCGAGCGCGTAAAAGAGGTGAGGGAGCTCGCAGATCAGCTACCCCGTTTTTCGATCGATGAGTTCGATTCTCTACCTCGGGCCGTAGATAGCACGCAGCTCGATGTTCTAACAGAGCTCTGCATAATCTCCTTGGTGCGCGACTTCACGCTCTGCGAGCGCGCGCCAGGTTTTGATAAGACCCAGCTCTCAGGCACAAATCCCAGCCGCGGATTATGCGTGGGGTGCCATTACTTCAGCAACCCTGAGGTATGCTGTTGGCAGGTGGATGAGGGGCTCTCAGACAGGGTTCGTCAGGATCTAAGGGCCTTCACAAAGGCTGTGTCTTTCGTTGCGGGTTTTAAGGAAAAGCCCAAGATCGAGGTTCTGAGAGCCGTAGCTCCCTACGTGATATGGCACAGAGCAACTCCGAATCGATCGGTTCTCGAGAGGCCGCCGTATTACGGTGCGAGGCGACTGGAGTACATCTCAGAGCTCGTCCAGAAGAGCATAGACCGGACCGTCAACGAGAGGGGCGAGATGAACATGATCTTCTCCAGTGCGATAGATGGAGAGTTATCGATCGATAAGGCGATTAGGGAGCTATCCGAATACGACGATCCGATCGCAAGGCTTGATTACATTCCAACTCTTGAGAGGATGGCGTAATGGGTCTGAGGCGTTTAATGGAAAACGCTTACGGTGGCAAGCCCCGACACAAGAGGCTCGAATCCGAGAAGGGCGATAAAGTCATAAGCATTGGGGATCTGGCCGAGAGGTTCAGCGGCAATCCAAAAAAAGAGGATGTCGCAGAGCTTGTAAATAACGATATCCTGCCCGGACTTCTTTCAAGCCCGACTGAGGGTAAGAAGGAGGCTCTGATATGGGGTTACATAACGAGCATAGCCGCCGAGCGCTCGAATGCTCCTGTGATTGTGCCTGCAAGAGACTTCGCGGGCCTGGAGCTCTCCTCTGGGACTTTGATCCTGAAGGATGAGGAGAAGAAGAGAAGGCCATCACATGTGGGCGAGAGGATGATTTCAGGCGTGATCAGATTGGGCGATGCGGGCGATTATCTCGGACAGGAGATGTCAGGTGGAGGAGTAATCGCCACCTCCTGTGGAAGCTACGCGTTCCGCAACATGAGGGGCGGCTGGGGCGTGATCTCAGGAGATGCGGGGAGCTTCATAGGCGTCAACAACTCCGGCGGCAGAATACTTGTGAAGGGTAGTGTTGGGGAGAGGGCCGGCTGGCTCATGCGTTCCGGCCGTCTCACAGTTCTCGGTGATGCAGGCGATTACGTAGGGATACTGGCGAAGGGCGGAGTGATAAAGGTCAGAGGCAAGGCGGGAAGAAATCCGGGCTGGAGGGCGCGCGGTGGCAGGATCGAGCTTGGAGTCGGTGGGAGATGAGATACTCGCGATATGGGAGAGGGCCAGAAGCGAGTGGCATTATCCTCAGCTCCCGCGGCCGGTGATAGCCTATGAGAGCACCGACGTCTTTCCCTTCGAGAACTACAGGATAGCCATCGCGAGAGAAGAACTGGCAGATGAGCTGTATGTAGAGAGCGTATTCGAGCATCTTATTCTGCACTACATCCTATGCCCGAGATCACTCGAGACAGCAGGCGATCTCGCTCTGGCGGCGCTGAGAGGTATCAAGAGAGAAGATGCGGTGTTCGCCAGAACGATCGTGAACATATTCACCGATATCGTCGTGGACTCATTCAGGCTTGAGCGCAGTGAGGCAGATGAGAGAAAGGTTTTGCATCTCTGGAGGCGTATCGCAAAAAGGGGGCTTTCGGATCTCGATAGGGCTGTGATATCATTTCTCGAGAGGTACTGGTCTGCGGACATATGCGGCGCAACTGATACAAACGAGACCAGGCTCCTCCTCAAGATATTCTCCGCCGGAATAAGAGACAGATCTCTCTGGAAGAGGCAGTGTCAGCAGATGGCGATGGTGCTCTCGAAGCTCTCTCCCGGCTCGCTCGGAAGGGATGAGGTGAGAACAATCGAGCTGCTGCGCGGAAATGCTAAAGCAGCTCCTCTCTCCGGATTGGCATCTGAGCTTGAGCCGGAGGAGTACATTAGATGCCTGGATGCGTTGAACATCAAAGGCGATCTTAAGAGATGGTATCGCGATCAGGGCTACAGAATAGAGATAGCTGCGACAAGAGCGAGCAGGAGGGATGCATATCCGACAAGCATGTCGAGGTGGCGCTTTGACGATCCGCCCAGCGATCTCGATCTGAACTACTCCATGAGCATGAGCCCCTGGCTAGTTCCGGGAGTTACGACTTACAAGAGAGATCGTGAATACTGCAACATGTCGCCTGGCAGGAGCGAGGTGCCGGATCTGCTCGTCGTTCTGGACAGCAGCAGGTCGATGGATGGTCATAAGCGGCGATCGCGAACCTTCTACGCGACACTTGCAGCCTTCAAGGCATCCCAATTTGCATACGAGCAGGGCGCAGAGCTAGCTGCGATAAACTTCAGCGAGAGGTTCATCGTACAGCCCTGGTGCAGGGATCTGGAGGCGATTGAGAATGTGCTTGTTGAATACCTCTGCGGCAGAACGAACATTCCAGGCGCGAAGATACTCGATCTTGCAGCAGAGCGAAAGGGCTGCTTGATATTGTGTATAACAGACACTGGGATACAGAATCTCTACACGCAGTGGGAATATCTGGAAAAGGCCTCACACCTCGGAAGCTTCGTTCTCTTTTGCATAGATGAGCAGGGCAGAGATAAATATGTGCTGGAGGCCCTCTCTTCCCTTGGTAGGGTTTATTACATAAACGCACTGGAGGATCTCATATCTTTAGTGGTGGAGGTCGCGGAGGATGCCTACAGCGGCACGGGCATTTCTGATGCGCCCTGAGACGCTCTGCAATATCGTGTTTCCGGCATGAAGACCGGAGCTTTCGAGCCGTCTTCTCCAGTGTGCTCAGATCTCTTAGCGTTACTGAGATTCATTTGCGTATCTCAGAGAGGCCCGTCTCTCCAGCTCCATCGCTCGATCTTGTATGCTGAGGCCTCTATTCGTGCCATACCTCTTCTGATCGTGACCTCAATTCCATGCCTTCTCTTCAGCTCGTCCTCTGCGGCGATTAAGATCTCCTTCCAGGAGCGCTTGAAATCCTCCTCCGAAATGCCTGCCTGAATCGCCGAGGCCTTCACGATCCCCACGAATCTATCCTCGGCCAGAAGGATCTGTACCACAATGCTCCTGCTCTTCTCATCATCCTCCACGAAGATATCATGTCCCTCTAACTGGAAGGTCTCTCCAGGCTGCATTCGGGACACCCTCGCGCGCAGTGCGGCGCGCACCAGCATGGAAAAGAGCGGATTGTCAGAGAGTATCCTTGCGCATTCGTGAATCTGGGCAATGGACAACATAGATCATTACGAAGTCTCTCGGCAAGTATAAAAAGGATACATGAAGCGATACATCTGGAGTCTTGTATGGGATGCTTCGAGGATCTCATGGAGTTCAGGATGTCTGTGAGGGATGCTGAGGAGCGTATCTTGATGAGACGCAGACCGGACCTCTTAAAGGAAGGGGAGATGGTCGGGGGCCAAAAAAATGAAGGATGAGGTTATAGCGCGTTACCGTGTCGAGACGGATATTCCCATGGAAAAGGCTGCTATTGCAATCGCAGCAGAGCAATCGACCGGCACATGGACCGAGGTCAAGGGCGCTGAGAGCGATCTTGCTGCAAGGGTGGTCTCAGTTGAGGGTAATATCGTTGATATAGGATTTCCGGTGGAGCTCTTCGAGCCTGGAAACATACCTCAGTATCTATCGGTCATCGCAGGCAACCTCTTCGGGCTCGGCGATCTGAGGAGAGTTCGACTTCTAGATGTCGATTTTCCGGAGTCTCTTCTCAGAGCGCACGCCGGTCCGAGGTTCGGGATAGAGGATGCGAGGAGACTGATTGGGGTATATGATAGACCTCTGGTTGGGACTATAGTCAAGCCCAAGGTCGGCCTTGATCCGAGGCAGACCGCGGAGGTTGTTGGAAATGCCGTTAGGGGCGGCCTCGATCTCGTTAAGGACGATGAGACGCTCACAGATCAGAGGTTCTGTCCGATGGAGAAGAGGGTCGAGGAGGTGATGTCTGAGCTCGACAGGGTTGAGAGCGAGACGGGAAAGAAGGCTTTCTACGCCGTCAACGTCACATCCGGCGCAGATGTCATTCTGGAGAGGGGTGAGAGGGCCATCGATCGCGGGGCGAATATGCTTATGGTCGATGTGCTCACCGCTGGCTTCTCAGCGCTTGAGGTTCTTGCAAGAAGCGTTGATGTGCCCATCCATGTGCACAGAACAATGCATGGTGCGATAACTAGAGATAAGCGCCATGGCATATCGATGCTGGTCATAGCGAAGCTTGTTAGGATGGCAGGTGGCACGAATCTGCACACGGGAAGCTACGCGGGAAAGATGGCCAGTGATATCGAGGAGAATAATCAGTGCAGGGATGCGCTGCGTAACGAATGGCATGGCTTGAAGAGGGTATTCCCCGTGGCCTCCGGTGGGATACACCCCGGCAAGGTCGCTGCTAATCTTGACGGCTATGGCGTAGACTGCATAATACAAGCGGGCGGAGGAGTTCACGGCCATCCCGACGGTACCAGGGCGGGTGCTATTGCTATGGTACAAGCAGTAGAGGCTTGGTTAAATGGCATACCATTGAAGGATTATGCGAAAGGACACAGGGAACTCGAGAGGGCTCTGGCCTTCTGGGGAGCATGAGGCCTTTAACAGAGCTGCAGAAAACCGAAGGCTTTATATTTGTAGATGGGGATGAAGTGACAGTCTGTCAGAGTCAAGCGACCTAGCGCTGTTTGAAAACAGCATGGATGTAGTGAGGGATCAGATGGCGAGACACGAGATCTTGTCGAGAATCAAGCAGGCGGAGGCGGATGCAAAGGCCAGTGTCCAGCAGGCCTTACAGGAGAAGGATAAACGCATCGCCGATGCCACTACTGAAGCAGCGAATATAGTGCGTACTGCTGAAGCTGAGGCACAGGCCTTCTACGAGAAGGAGCTCGCCAAAGCGGAGGGCGATGTAAAGGCCAAGAAGCAAGCGATAATAAGCGAGGGCATGCGAAAGGTCGATGCCTTGAGGTCTAGTGCAAGCGCAAAACTGGACAAGGCGGTTGAATATATAATGAAGGAGTTTATGGGGTTGTTGCATGCTTAGACCCGTTGAGATGAGTCGTGTGGTCGTCGCCGGGTCGAAGAATGTGATGGAGTCTGTAGTAGAGAAGCTCCACGAGCTCAACCTCATGCACATCGTCAACTACACGGGTGGTGTGGACTATTTTGAGCAGGGAAAGACGATGGGCAAGGGCAAGGAGTTCTCCGAGAACCTCATAAAGCTCAGATCGATTGAGAGATATCTGG